>JANXLO010000210.1 GCA_025355115.1 Chthonomonadaceae bacterium | reverse complement strand
CGCACGCCGTCCGGGAGCCTGATCAGCGGCTGTGTGCGGAAGCGGTTGAGTGAGAAGAGGACGCGCTGAGACGGCGTCAGGCCTTGTTTCGCCCGGGCGAGCGCGACCAATTGCAGGTCGCCGCGCTCGACGAGGCGGCTGAGCAACGAGGCTCCCAGGAAGCCCGTGGTTCCGGTGATGAGGACGACGGGAGCGTCAGCGACAACCAGATGTGAGTTCGACAATTCGTTCGTGCACCTCCGCGAAGATCAGCAGGAGAAAATCTCCTCCGTCTTACTGACACTCCAGTCACAGAACGATGCCAGCAACGGTTTTGAGCTGGCTCCGCTGCAACGCGCCGACTCCGCGGGTAATCCCCTACCTCAAAGCAAAGATGGCGTAGATTGCCTGTTGCCATCCGCTCTTCTGAGCGAGGCAATTCTGGCGATCTGGCAGAATCATGCGGACAAAGGGGTAAACTTACTCCAGCGTCTTGAATATGCCCGGACCGATACGCTTCGGTCGCCCTGGCAATCGCCTTTGCGGTTCAGAGCAGATAACGGACAGGCCGGCTCATCGGAATCAGGCGGACTGGCGCAGGCTGCGGACTGGAACGCCTGTAACGCGTTGGAGGGGTTCGGGTACGACCCTGCGCTCGGTCGCCTCACTTTCGCCCCGAAAATTCCGGGCACGTGGCGGACTCTTTCTGCTCCCCTCTTCGCCCCCACGTTTTGGGGACGATTAGAGTTCAAGCCGCATGCTCATGGGGGCGTGCTGACATTCCGTCTTGATCGTTTCATTGCTGTACTGCCGCAGAAACCGGATCGAAAATCCGGCATCACCCGGCTTGTTATCAAGTCTATTCGAGTGCCAGGACTGCCTGATGGGGCGGGCAAATTGCCCGTCGTCCATGCAAGTCTCGGCCCCAATCCCCTCGGCGTTCGCACTGAAGCGGACAGTTCCGGTGACCTCATCGTCACGTTCGCTACGCCACTCTCGCTCGCCGCGGGAGACAGGCTCGAAGTGGATGTCCACTGACATCCCCCGCCACATCCTGGAAAGGAGCAATCATGCGCATTACAAACTCGCGCCTGCTGCATCGCTGCCTGATGGCAGCCGCGCTCATCGCCCCGCTCGGCCTCCTCGGAGCGCTCGTCCATGCGCAGGAGGGCAAAAAAGCCCCCGCCAAGACGATGACCGCTAAGCAGAAGTACAAGAACATTCTTGTGCTCAAAAACCTACCCGCCGATAAGCTCGGTCCGGTTATGCACGACTACAACACAGCTCTAGGCGTCAACTGTGCCTTCTGTCACGTAATAAACGCTGATCACAGCGGCTTCGAAAAGGACGACAAGCCGATGAAACTGAAGGCAAGGGAGATGATAACCCTCGTCAACGACCTCAACAGCAAATACAAAACCATCGACAAAAAGGCGACATGCGCGATGTGTCATCATGGACACGCAGAGCCTGAAGGGATGATGCAGGCTGAAGCTCCCAAGTAGACCGTTCTATGGAACGGCTTACCTGCTTCTGTTTGCAAATCATCATCGCGGTCGAGTGAGAAGTCAGTTCTAATATTTCGGGCGGAAAACACTTTTCCGCCCGATTTTTACAGAGAGTGAGTGAAAGAGTGAGTTCATCCGTGCCATTGCTCGAAGTTCGCGGCCTAGTCAA
Organism: Chthonomonadaceae bacterium; assembly: GCA_025355115.1. Lineage (GTDB taxonomy): Bacteria > Armatimonadota > Chthonomonadetes > Chthonomonadales > Chthonomonadaceae > JANXLO01. Next base: position 7,381 of record JANXLO010000210.1, on the reverse strand, counting down.
GCAGTTTCATGTGTCGCGTCGGGAAGGTATTCGGACGATTCGCGAGACTGTCCGCGCCGTCGATGGCATAGACCTTACGATCGACGGCGGCGAAACGGTCGGGCTGGTCGGTGAGAGCGGCTGCGGCAAGAGCACAGCTGGCCGCACCATTCTGCGCCTGCTTGAACCAACAGCAGGTACTGTCGCACTAAACGGGGTCGACGTGCTTTCGCTCCGTGGCGAGGAGTTGCGCGATCTCAGAAAAGACATGGGAATCGTCTTCCAGGATCCTTTCGCCGCCCTTGATCCAAGGATGATGATTGGCGAAATCGTCGCCGAGCCGTTGCGCGCGCACAGGCTGGTTCGCTCACGGAGTGAGCGCATGGCGAAGGCTGGTGAGCTTCTAACGACCGTAGGACTCCGCTCTGAGTTCGTCTCCCGCTATCCTCACGAATTTTCCGGAGGACAGCGCCAGCGGATAGGCATTGCCCGCGCCATCGCCACCAATCCCAAGCTGCTAATTCTGGACGAGCCGATCTCAGCGCTAGACCTGTCCATTCGTGCCCAGATACTCAATCTCCTCGAAGAGCTTCAAGCTGAGCGCGGGCTCTCTTACCTGTTCATCGCTCACGATCTCTCAGTTGTCCGTCACCTCTGCGACCGAGTATGTGTGATGTATCTCGGTATAATTGTGGAGCAAGGCCCTTCCGACGTGGTTTTTGCCGCCCCTAAACATCCTTATACACAGGCTCTGCTAGCCTCCGTTCCCGTCGCGGATCCTGCCTTCCGCAGGGAGCGGCTGCCTCTCGAAGGCGATGTGCCCAGTCCCGTCGCCATTCCCTCAGGCTGCCGATTCCGCACACGTTGCCCACTCTCCGAGGACATCTGCGCACGAGATACTCCGCTCTTGCGTGACCTGGGCAACGGGCAGTTCGCTGCATGTCATTTCGCCGAGCCGAACTCCTCCGTCCCCGCGTCACCCGATTTGCCCGCTGGCGTGACGACGATCATTCCGCCTAGTGCCTGAGAAGCCTTTCCTCGCTGAGGGCTCGACTTTAGAAAGCTGATACAATGAACGATACGCTGCAAAACTGGCTTGGTGAACAGATACAGGGACTGAAAGAGCAGAATCTCTACAAACCGATTATGGTAATGGATTCGCCCTCGGGGCCGCGGATCACCGTCAACGGCAGGGCCAACGTCATAAATCTGTCGAGCAACAACTACCTGGGCCTCGCGAACCATCCCAAATTGAAGGAGGCCGCGATCAAAGCGGTGCAGGAGTGGGGCGCGGGGGCCGGAGCGGTGCGGCCCATCATAGGAACCATGCGCATTCACATCGAACTGGAGCGTCGGCTGGCGGAGTTCAAACATGTCGGAGCGACTCTGGTCTTCCAGAGCGGCTTTACCGCAAATGCGGGCGTAATTCCCACCATCACGGAAGGTGAAGACGCCATCATCACAGATGAACTGAACCATGCCAGCATAATTGACGGAGTGCGTCTCTCAAAGGCTGCCCGCAAAATCTACAAACATTGCGACATGACATCACTTGAGGAGGCGCTTAAGGAGACAAAAGGCGCAAAGAAGCGGCTCATCATAACGGACGGAGTGTTCAGCATGGACGGCGACGTCGCGCCACTGGGCGATATCGTGGCCCTTGCGGAGAAGCATGATGCCGCCATTATGGTGGACGATGCGCACGGCTCGGGAGTTCTTGGAGGAGGCCGAGGAACAGCTTATCACCAGGGTGTTCACGACAAGATCGATGTCCAGCTCGGAACGCTGTCGAAAGCCGTTGGCGTCATGGGAGGCTATATTGCCGGCAGTGCGGAGCTGATCGACTGGCTGACGCAGCGCGCCCGACCCTTTCTCTTCAGCACCGGCCATCCTCCGGCCACAGCCGCTGCCACCATAGCCGCCATCGATCTCATGGAGAGCGATCTCTCGCTAACGGAACGTCTCTGGGAGAACACGCGCTACTGGAAAGCGGGCCTTCAGCGGCTGGGCTTCGACACCGGAATCTCGACGACCCCCATCACCCCGGTTATGGTGGGAGATGAAGGCAGAGCACAGGAGCTGCAGCGCGGTCTGTTCGCCGAAGGGGTGCTGGCCCTCGCCATCGTCTTCCCGACCGTCGCCAAAGGCAAGGCACGTGTTCGCACGATGTCCAGCGCGATGCACTCTCGCCAAGATCTCGATGATGCCCTCACCGCCTTCGAAAAAGTCGGCAAAAGCCTCGGCCTCATCTAGAAACGAGCGGGAAGGAGACGAACACGATGACCAATGTAATCCTCATCAGCCTCGACACGACTCGCGCCGATCATCTCTCGTGCTACGGGCACTTCCGCCTCACCAGCCCTCACATAGACCGCGTCGCGGAGGAAGGAGTGCTCTTCACCGAGCATTTTAGCCCGCATATCCCCACCTACCCCGGCCACACGACCATGATGACGGGCAAAGATGTCTACGCTCATCAGATTACCTCCCAGTCCGGCACCCCGGAGCCTGCGCTAGGCGTCAAAATGCTGGCCGAGCTCCTGCGGGAGGAGGGCTACCACTGCGCTGCGGCGGACAATCTGGGCAGGTGGTTCTCAAGAGGATTCGATCAAATCGAGACCTATGCGTGGGACTACAGCCGAAAAGAGAGCCTACGCAAAGGGGAAGCAGTGCTGGAATCCACACTGAAGGCCCTGAACTCTGCCGCCGCGCAGGACAAGCCTTTTTTCCTGTTCGTACATTTCTGGGATCCCCACACTCCTTACCTTCCGCCGCCCCCTTTCGACAGAATTTTCTATCGGGGCGATGAGCGCGATCCGGCCTGCACAAGCATGGAGGCTCTCTGGGAGTTCGAGCCGTTCAAGCGTTATTTTGCGGAGTGGATGCCGGGCGTCACCGACATCGAGTTCCCCAAGGCGCAGTACGACGCAGAAATCGCCTACATGGACTCCTGTTTCGCCTCGCTTCTGACGCGTCTTGATGAGCTCGCTCTAACTGCGGACACGTTGCTGGTGCTGACGGCCGATCACGGCGAGGAGCTGGACGAACACGGCCACTGGTTCGATCATCATGGCCTCTATGATACGAACATCCATATTCCTCTAATAATGCGCTGCCCTACGCTGCTCCCCGCAGGGAAACGGGTCGGTGGCCTCACGAGAATGCTCGATCTCGCCCCCACCCTGCTTGATCTGCTCGGGCTCGGTCATGTCGCCCAGCGAGAAAACATGCTCGGCACCAGCCTTGTCCCCTTGATTGAATCGCCGTCTGCCTCCTCCAGGGGCACGGCAGACATGCTTCATCTGACGGAAAACACGTGGATGAAAAAACGGGGCGTTCGCACCCATGAGTGGAAGCACATCGTCCCTCTAGAGACACCAGACGTTCACGGCAACTCAGCAACGGAATTGTACCATCTCACGACCGATCCCGGTGAGCTCCTGAACGTCGCCGCAGATCGCCCCGAAATCGTGTCTAGCCTTACCCGTGCTATGGACGAGTGGATAGCTGACCGTCTTGCAGAGACTGGCCTCCCCGATCCCCTGCCCGTCCAGCCTATCCCATTGCGGAGCATAGGCAACATGGAGCTCGCCGTCCCAAGCTCTAAGCCCGAAAAGGAAGCATCCGCTAGCCAGCCGGCTGATGATAATCTAGAATCAAGTGACTTCGTAGGGTACGAGCGCGATAAGTGACGAATTTTCGAACTCGCTATGAAGATTTGCTTGCCTCCACACACGGTAATGTCTGTTCATCCTGACTGGAAAAACGGAAGTGCACGTAACTTCTGCGCCCGCTCTGCGTCAATTTTACTGCCTCCCCCGTTTTGCCCTGGGACAGTGTATAATAGTCCTCATATCCTCCTTTAACACGAAAGCGAGCTAACGCTAATGAAGTTTTATCGCGGGACGACGCGGCAGCGCGTCGTTGCCTTTCTTTTTCTTGGTGCGACAGCCCTCGTAGGTTTTCTGCCAGCCGGACAGGCTGCGCAGACACCCAAGATTGAGACTGTGACAACGGCTCCGCCGAAGCCCACCCAGGACTTGCTTACTCCGCCGACAGACAAGGTCGCGCTTGGCGTTACCTGGCCCTCGCTTTCGCCCGACGGCGAGACTCTCTGCTTCTGCTATCGCGGTGACGTATGGACGGTTCCAACGGCAGGCGGAACGGCGTCACGCCTAACCATTCACGAGGCGCTCGACTACTCTCCGCGTTGGTCGCCTGACGGGAAATGGATTGCCTTCACCAGTTTCCGCACCGGACACGCAGATATATTTCTCATACCCTCCTCCGGCGGCGAAGCACGGCAGGTCACCAGCTATGCGGGTCTGAACCTTGTCACCGATTGGAGCGATGACGGCTCAAAGCTGCTGTTCTACGGTCAGCGCGACACCCGCGCCCTCAGCCTTTTCAGCATCGATCTGCATACCCGTGCTCTAAAGCAGCTTGCCGCTGACAGCGACTCTCTGCGCTATCCTACGATCTCGCCTGACCACAAGACTCTGGCATACGTTCGCGGCGGCTTTCCCTGGTCGCGCCCCTGGTATCGCGGCAGCAACTCCGCACGAATAGTACTGAAGGATCTTAAGTCCAACACGAGCCGCACACTTCTCAAATCCGACTCACAGCAGTTCTGGCCGCTATTTAGCGCCGACAGCAGATCCGTCTTCGTCACCACACTTCACGGCGACAGCAAGACCCCTAACCTCTGGCGCGTGCCCGTGAATGGCGGAGAGCCGAAGGCAATCACCCGCTACACCTCCGATGCCGTGCGTTTCCCCGCAATCGCCCGGAACGGCTCGCTGATCACTTACCTTTATGACGGCGAGATCTACACGGTACATCCGGACGGCTCGGAAGCGCGCAAAGTGAGCATCATCGTGCGCTCCGACAGCAAGGTGAACAACACTGAGCGTCAAACACTGACCACGGCTGACGGCGGCGAAATGGCGCCCGACATGAAGCAGTTCGCGCTCTCGATGAAGGGGGCGCTCTGGCTTATGCCGGCAGGCGGCGGCACCGCAACTCAGCTTACGCCTGGCGACGGGCACTACGAGGATTTTGCATGGTCGCCTGACAGCGCCAAAATCGTCACGATCTCGGATCGCGGCAATCAGACCGACGTCTATGTCATGGACATCAAATCGAAGGCAATGACGCGGATTACCAATGACAACGACACCGAGAGCGACACGCACTTTGCCCCCGACGGCAAATCCGTATCGTTCGTGAGGGCTGGAAGTCAGGCAGGTCTGTATGTAGCCCCGGCAGATGGCAGCAGCCCGGCACGGCGGATCGCTGTAGGGAATGGCATCAACAGCTACGGCCTGGGCATCACCGCGCATGCATGGTCGCCTGACAGCAAATGGGTGGCTTTCATTCGCGGTGATCGATTCGAAAATCATGATCTCTGGATCGTGCCTGTCGTCGGCGGCGCCTCGATCAACATTACCAAATATCCCGGCGGCTACGCGCAGCCAATGTTCACTCCGGACGGCAAGAAGCTGCTCTTTATCTCCGACCGCAATGGAGTGCCCGGTCTGTTCAAGCTCAGCCTGGAGAATCCCGAGGCGGCCGCACCCGACGCCAAGCCCGCACCCGGCGATCGTAGCAAAGATGTCAAAATCGATTTCGATGACATCCATCTCCGCGCTCAGAATGTGACTCCTCCTGGCGGCATCGTGAGCAGCTATGGCATTTCGCCCGACAGCGGGCTGGTGGCTGTTCACATGAATGCGAACTACTATCTTGCCGCGCTGAACAGCGGGTTGAATGTCCCCCTCACGACGACAGGAGAGGCGGGCACTGCGCCCGTCTTCACTCCGGACAATCAGCGCATCTTCTATTTTGGCGTCAACGGCGTTCCCCGTACGCTTGGCCTGAACGCGCCGCCCTATGCAGGCCCGGCCCTGCCCTACACCGATGGCGCGGGAGTGAATAAACTGCTGCACATTCCTCCTCAACCGCCGCAGGTCATCGGCTTCACCTCCGAATATAACTTTGATAGGCGCGCCCTCTACGCTCAGGCATTCGAGGAGTTCTACCGGCGATTCGGACAGCAGTTCTACGATCCGAAGATTCACGGTGTTGACTGGAGAGCCATCCGCGCACGCTATGAGCCGCAGCTCGACGGTGTCGGCACCCCGCAGGAGTTCACTGATGTTCTCAGCAAAATGGTTGGCGAGGTGAACTCTTCGCATTCGGAAATCACCCCTACCGTCAGTGATTTCGGGCCAGTCCAGTACAGCCTCGGCATGACGTTCGACCCGGACTATGTCGGCTCAGGCCTAAAAGTTCTGGCTCCGCTGCCGAAAGGCCCCGCCGATAAGCCCGCCGCCCGCATCGCGACCGGCGAGTATATCCTGAGCGTCGACGGCACGGACGTGACCTTTGACGAGACGTTCTATGAACTTCTCCAGCAGAAGGGCAACAAGACGGTCGATCTTCTCGTCAACTCCAAGCCTTCCAAGGATGGCGCGCATACGGTCAAAATTCGCACGATCGGGATGCCGGAGTGGGCTAGACTGGATGAGGAGGGAAGGCTCAAGCGCAGCCGTGATCTCGTCGAAAAAGCGTCGGGAGGACGTCTCGCCTATATCCATGTTTCGGGCATGAACGCCGAAGCGCTGAAGCAGTACACTCGTGAGCTGTACAGCGACGCCGTCAACCGGGACGGCCTCATACTCGATATTCGCGGCAACGGGGGCGGCTTCAACGCCGTGGATGAGGCTATCCTTCAGTCGCTATCGCCGCTCATCTACGGATACACTCAGCCGCGCGATGGACAGCGACAGACACTCCCGACGCGCGCCTGGACGAAACCCGTCGTGCTCCTGATCGACGAGCACTCTGCGAGCGCGGCGGAGACTTTCCCCTCCGCGTTCCGAGCCGAGCATCTCGGCAAAATCGTCGGCATTCAGACTCCCGGCTATCTCATCGGCACCTACGAGGCCACTCTCCTCGACGGCACGAAGTTTCGGCTTCCCACCTGGGGATACTTCAACGAGAAGGGCCAGAACCTGGAGAATAACGGCATCGTCCCGGACATCCGCGTCGAGAACACGCCGGAGGACTACGCTAAAGGCCGTGATCGTCAGCTCGAAACTGCCATCGCCACTGCCCTCCAGGAGCTCCCGCTTCGCGGAGACACGACAGCACAGAAATAGGCGAGAAGGACAGGACTCCCTGGTGTGGAGTCCTGTCCTTCCCTCTTGTCGAGGCGAGCAATGGGTTTTTTCGGGACGAAGGGAGAGGGCAAAGAGCGCGGGCTGCCGCGTCACATTCGGGTTCGGCGCGGCACCGCCGATGACGAGCTCCCAACGTTCGAGGTGATGCGCCGGACGATGAATATGGAGATGAGCTGGGCCAACCACTCCTCCACGCGCCATCATCTCCGCAATTCGCC
>JANXLO010000197.1 GCA_025355115.1 Chthonomonadaceae bacterium | reverse complement strand
CCAGCCCGTGGCGCATCCCGTCGTCCCGCACTCGAATTTCGACGCCTTGTCCGCAAATCCAATCGACCGATTTCTGTTTGCGAAGCTCCAGCAACGAGGGCTCCGGCCGTCTCCGCTCGCGGATCGCCCTGCTCTTCTCCGGCGCATCACCATCGACCTGACCGGACTACCGCCCACTCCGGCGGAGAGCCGAGCTTTCCTGGAGGACAAGTCTTCCGGTGCTTACGAGAGGGTAGTGGATAGGCTGCTGGCATCGCCTGCCTATGGAGAGCGGTGGGGACGGCACTGGCTGGACGTTGTGCGCTACGGCGAGAGCCACGGATACGAGCAGAATCATCTGCGCCCCAACGCCTGGCCTTACAGAGACTACGTCATACGCGCTTTCAACCAGGACAAACCATTTCCTCAGTTCGTGACGGAGCAGTTGGCGGGCGACATCGTGGGCAAAGGCGATCCCGATGTGGAGGCGGCGACTGGCTTCCTGGTCGCGGGAATCCACGACACGGTTGGAAATTCGACGGAAGAGGGGACGCGCCAAAAGCGCTCCAACGATCTCGACGATATGGTATCCACGACTGGTGCTGCCTTCCTCGGCCTGACCATAAACTGCGCCAAATGCCACGATCATAAGTTCGATCCGATTCCCACTCGTGACTACTATCGGCTGACATCGGTCTTTTCAGGAGTTCAGCACGGTGATCGCCTGATCACCGCCCGACCGCTTTCCACCGCGCAACAGAAGGAACTCCATCAGATCCAAACTGCCCTACAGACCCGTGAGGAACAACTGAGCAAGCTACGGGCAGGCGTCATGAGCCGTCTGCTCGGCGACGTTCACTCTCGGCGGCCAGCCGTCAATGTGGTGCGCAACGTCGACGAGTTTACTCCGGTCGCCGCGCGGTTCGTCCGCTTCACTGTCCTTGCGACGACTTCCGGCAGCGAGCCCTGCCTTGACGAATTGGCGGTTTTTGCGCCAGGCAGCGACGTCAATCTGGCTTTAGCTTCTAATGGCAGTAAAGCGACCGCCTCCTCCCTTCTGCCGGGCTATGCCATGCATCAGATCGCTAATCTGAACGATGGGTTGAGGGGCAACGATCACAGTTGGATCAGCAGTGAGCCTGGTAAGGGTTGGGCGCAGATCGATCTGCCGCAGATTTCGAAAATTGGTCGAGTCATTTGGGGTCGCGACGGTGAGGGCAAGCTTCAGGACAGGCTGCCGACAGCGTATCGAATCGAGACGTCAGAGGACGGTCGAGTCTGGCGCGAAGCATCGAATGGCGTCGACCGCCTTCCTCTCAGCGCGAATCTCTCGTTGGCCGCTCTCACAGAAAAAATGACTCCGGCCGAACAGGCGCAGAGCGAGACGTGGAGCGCGGAGATGTCCGCCCTCAAGCTGAGGCAGACCATCCTCTCACCGGTGACATTGGCCTACTGCGGGCAGATGACCTCCCCGGAGCCGCAGTTCGTTCTCCAGGGTGGAGACGTCATGCGACGCGGCGAGAGGGTGACGCCTGGCGCTCTTTCTCTTATCACCTCCCTGCCATCGGATTTGTCGGGGCTAGCATCTCCCACTGACAAAGGCCCAGCAGCGCAGATCGCAGGCAGTCCAGCCCCGAATGCCATACAGCCGAACGCGCGATTGGCTCTGGCGAACTGGATTGTCGATCCCCGCAATCCCCTAACGGCGCGGGTCTTCGTCAATCGCGTCTGGGAGCATCACTTCGGGCGCGGGATAGTGGACACACCCAGCGACTTCGGCAACATCGGCTCTCCGCCTTCGCATCCGCAGCTTTTGGACTGGCTCGCGAACGACTTCACCACTCACGGCTGGAAACTGAAGAGGCTGCATCGCCTGCTCGTCACCTCGTATGCTTATCGCCAGACGAGCGCGGTCAGCGCAGCGGGGACCGCGAAGGACGCCGACGACCGTCTCTTGTGGCGAATGCCGCTCCGCCGGATGGAGGCGGAGGCGGTGCGCGACTCTGTTCTGCAGACTAGCGGAAAGCTGAACCGCATTATGGGTGGGGCAGGCTTTCAGCTCTTCCGCTACAATGTCGTCAATGTCGCGATCTATGAACCGCTAGAAGAGCAGGGATCGGAGACATGGCGACGATCCGTCTACCAGATTCCCGCCCGAGGCATTAGCGACGGTCTTCTCGGTACTTTCGACTGTCCCGACTCATCTGAGCGCACACCTCAGCGCACGAGCACTACCACCGCGCTCCAGGCCCTCAGCCTGCTTAACAGCCAGTTTATCAGCCAGCAGTCTGATTGCTTCGCAGCTCGATTGCAGGCGGAGGCAGGCGCTGGGCAGGAGAGCCAGATCAGGCTGGCTTTCCTGATCGCGTTTGGCCGCCTTCCCTCGGCTGCCGAGACACGCGCTGCTCTGCCGCTGACAAAGGCATTCGGGCTCACCACTCTTTGCCGCGCACTGCTCAACGCCAACGAGTTTCTCTACTACTGAGAAGGAAGGTTGATCATGCCCGATTCGCAAAACTCTCTTCCTCCGCACCGCTGGCTGGATCGGCGGGAGTTTCTCGGGAAAATGGGGACGGGGATGGGCAGCATCGCGCTGGCTTGCCTCTTCGCAGAGGAAGGAGGCGCGACGCCGGAAGGCTCTGCGCTCTCTCCGAAGGCGCCGATGTTTCCCGCGAAGGCGAAGCGGGTCATCCAGATCTTCTGCCCCGGCGCAGTGAGCCATCTGGACACATTCGAGTACAAGCCGGAGCTTATTCTGCGCCATGGTCAGGCGATGTCCGGCGAGAAAATCGTAACGTTTCAAGGTGGCAATGGCAGCCTTATGAAAAGCCCGTGGGGATGGGCGCAGCACGGCAAGAGCGGCAAATGGGTATCTGACCTCTTGCCGCACCTCGCGGATTGCGTTGACGACATCGCGTTCGTCCACTCCCTCACGGCCCGCAGCAACACGCACGGCCCCGGAATGCTCCAGATGAACACGGGCTTCGTGTTCGAGGGCTTCCCAAGTCTGGGCGCCTGGACGACTTATGCGCTAGGAACAGTCAATCAGAACCTGCCCGCCTTCGTCGCTATCCCGGATATGCGTGGGATGCCGCCGAATGGCCCGGCGAACTGGACGTCGGGCTTCCTGCCAGCGGCGCATCAGGGCACCGCGTTCAACTCCGAGCAGGTCATCGCCAACCTCAAATCCCCTCCAAGCACCAGCCCCAAGCGGGAGGCTGAGCTACGCGCCTATCTGAACCGACTGAATGGTGAGTACAACCAGAGCCATGCCGGGAACAGTGAATTAAGCGCGAGGGTCTCATCATATGAACTGGCCGCGAGAATGCAGATGAGCGCGCCAGAGGTGACTGACCTGTCGAAGGAGACGGCCGCTACTCTCAAGTTCTACGGCGCGGACAGCGCGGAGCCGCTCAAGGCAGGCTACGCCCGCAACTGCATCCTGGCGCGTCGATTGGTGGAGCGCGGCGTTCG
>JANXLO010000177.1 GCA_025355115.1 Chthonomonadaceae bacterium | reverse complement strand
ATCAGCATCGAATCTCTCTGAGGGCCGGCGGACAGATTGCGGGTCCGTAGGTACCCTCACCATTAAGGCAGTTCGCTCATAGACCAGTAGCTGTTGAGCGTCGCCATCATTTCGAAGAAATTTGCGAGAGTAACCGGCTTTAGAATGTAACCTGCCACATTGAGCCGATAGGCATCCACTCTATCCCGCTCCTCATTGGATGTCGTAAGCACGACAACGGGTAGCATGCTCAATCTGCTATCTGCACGCAGTTCACGCAGAAATTCCATGCCATTCATTCTCGGCATGTTAAGATCTAAAAGGATCAGACGCCGGTCGAGAGGGTAAGGTTTTGCTTTTTCCGACTCACCGCGCAATATTTTCAGCGCCTCTATACCGTTCTCCGCAATAAACACCGGATTCGAAATGTTGCTTTTGCTGAAGGCGCGCTGTACGCTGATCACATCGAGTTCGTCGTCTTCAACGAGCAGTATGTTCAGAAGTCTTGCTGGCATTCGCACCCTCCGACAGTATGGTATTTGGCCAGGTGAAGTGGAAATCCGCTCCCTGACCCTCATCGGACTGGACGGTGACGGCCCCGCCCAGTTGCTCAACAATTTTTTTTACGATTGAGAGCCCAATGCCCGTGCTGTCAAGCTTGTCCCGTGCCTGCAGCGTCTGGAAGATGCCAAATATTCGTTCCTGATAGTGCGGCGCTATTCCCGGGCCATCGTCCTTAACCGAAAAATCCCAGAACTCACCTATCCGTTGCCCAGACACAATAATATTTCCAGCGCCAGGATGATGCTTGATCGCATTGCCGATCAGGTTTTGAAAAACTTGCTGAAGCGGCAGTCGAACGGTCTGCAGCACCGGCAGGTCTCCAGCCATGCTCACTCGAAAATCGGGCGGGGGATCCAGGAGGTCCACTGTTTCCTTCACCAGAATTTTTATATCCACTTTCTCCGGATCAATCTTCATTCGCCCAATACGCGAGTATTGCAGAATGCCCTCGATCATAGCTTCCATGCGCTGCACTCGCCCCCTCATCAACTCCAGATGCTTCAGGGTCTCTGGCTCGGCACGATCTCCCAGGTCCTCCTCGATCCATCGCGACAGGTTTGCGATCCCGCGCAGAGGCGCCTTTAAGTCATGCGACGTAATGTAAGCAAACTGATCCAACTCGCGGTTGGTGGCAGCGAGCGCGGCGGTGGCTACAGCCAGCTTCTGTGCCCGCTCTCGCATAGCCTCCTCTGCTCGCTTTCGAGCCGTAATGTCCATCGTCACGCCCCGCATGCCAGCGGGGTGACCGTGCTGGTCCGTGATGACTACGGAACGCGCCTCCATCCAGTGGACGTCCCCGTTCTTCGCTACCCAACGAAACTCCGTAATTCCCCCTGCTCCGCTGGCGAACTTAGCTGCGACCTCTCGTCTTGCAAATTCTTTATCGTCCGGATGCACTATCAAGTACCAGAAGTTCGGCGTATTCAGCCACTCCTCAACGGTATAGCCAAGCAACGTCTCGACATACGGGCTCACGTAATTTATGCGCTGACTGCTGCTATCCGGCTCTCCCCATGCCTCCCAAACCACGCCTGGGACGCTTGCGACGAGCGCATCGATGTGTTCCCGCCGACGTTCCAGCCGCGTCTCCGCTGTCTCTGGAAATTTCGGAACGGAGCTGACGTGCTCATCTTCGCCTCCCGTCTTGGAACGGTCTTCACCCACGAATTCCGCCTCCATGACCGGCGATGCAGGATATAAAAAGAACAGGCCGTCAAAGTGAACGGCCTGCATAAGTAACGATTGAATCACTCGATTTGTTCAGTAAGTTTCAGGACAGACGAGTGCATCTACCTTCCCGCAACTGCTCACAGTGGACGAGAGGTAATGCGCCTGTAGGCCTCGCGATACTTCGCCGCAGTGCTCTCCACCACATCGGATGGAAGCTCCGGTCCTGGCGGCACCTTGTTCCAACCGCTCATTTCCAGCCAGTCACGGACATACTGCTTATCGTAGGACGGCTGGCTTCGGCCCGGCTCGTAGATTGCCTCATCCCAAAAACGGGAGGAGTCCGGGGTAAGCGCCTCATCGATCAGGGTTATTGTCCCATTATGCAGCCCAAACTCGAACTTTGTGTCGGCGATCAAGATACCGCAGCGAAGTGCCCTGGCCGCTGCAGCTTCATAGAGACGCAGACTGATATCAGCAAGTTTTTCCTCAACATCCCTGCCCAAAAGGAGAGCAGCCTCCGCCCGGCTAATGTTCTCATCGTGGCCGGTCTCCGCCTTGGTCGCCGGAGTGAATATCGGCTCAGGCAGACGGGCCGATTCGAGCAGTCCCCCTGGCAGGTCGTAGCCGTGTAGAGTCACCGCTCGCGACTCGCCGCCGGCCTGGCGATACTCCTTCCAGAGAGATCCCGCCAGATAGCCGCGCACAACGCACTCAACCGGAAATGCCTGTGCCTTCACGCCGAGCATACTTCGGCCGTCCAGCATCGAACGCATTTGCGGCGTCACCGCCACGCCCGCCTCACCCAGTCGGTCGGTGATATAATTGAGGTCGGTAGCGATATAGTGTGTGGAAACCAGAGTACGGAGCGTCTGAAACCAGAAACGGGAGAGCTGCGTCAGCACTCGGCCTTTGTCGGGAATGCCGTTTGCCATCACAACATCGAAGGCGGAGATGCGATCGGTCGTCACCAGCAGAAGGCAGTCGCCCAGGTCATAGACATCGCGTACTTTGCCGACGGCGAAGCGCTTGAGGCCAGGAAGCTCGGTGGTCAGAACAGGGGATTGCATGGGGATTCTCCCTAATCGCTCGGCCCTCGCGTGGAAGGATAATTTTCTTCAAATGCGCGCTCGTCTTTTAATCAGCCTTTGCCGTGCAGAAGCAGGCGCCCGACCCCCACTCCGATCAGCACAGCCGCGAAGCCAGCCAGCAGGCTGACCACTAAATTCAATCCAGCGCGCAACAGGCTGCCCTGCTCGACAAGCTGAAACGTCTCATACTCGTAGGTTGAAAAAGTGGTGAATGCGCCCACGAAGCCGACCGCGACTAGCAGCCGCCATTGCTCGTTCCAGGCGAGACGAGCGGCGAGAGTCGCGAACAGACCGAGAATGAAGCAGCCCAGAACATTTATTAGCACTGTGCCATAGGGGAATGACTTGCCCCATCTGTGGCCAGCCCACTCCCCTGCCCAGTATCGCGCATTGGCTCCAATGAAGCCGCCTATACCGACGACAATGCTGTTCATCAGAACGTTCACTCGGCGTTTTCCTGTCGCTTCTCCTGCCGCCGCAGAATCCGCCTCATGCAGTTCCTCGTCAGGCAGGATCGAGTCCATACATGTCTTCCTTAATCCGATACTGACACTCAGCGCGATAGCTGGTTCATTGTGGCCGAGTGCGCGTGGCATACGGCGATTGCCAGCGCGTCGGCGGCGTCGTCCGGTTTAGGGGGCTTGTCCAGCTTCAGCAGTTGAGTCACCATATACTGCACCTGCTTCTTATCCGCACTGCCGTAGCCGACGACCGCCATTTTAACTTCCGCCGGCCGATACTCCTGCCAGGGAATTCCCCGTTGCGCGGCCGTAAGAAGGACGAGGCCCACAGTGCGCCCGACCTGCATGGCAGTCGTCACGTTGTTGCTGAAAAAAAGTTGCTCCGTTGCGATAACGTCCGGCTCGTGCACGTCGAGTATGCGATTCAATTGCGTATAGATCGTGAGAAGGCGGTCAGGCATCAAAGCGGTCTTCTCGGTAAGTATGACGCCGCATGTGATATATTTAACGTTGTTCCCCTGCTTTTCCACTATGCCGAATCCAGTGGTTGCCGTACCAGGGTCGATGCCGAGTATTACCATGCTGCCTCCGCTCCACTCATCATTTCGCCCTCCCTCGTCCAAAACCCTGCCTGCAACAATCGTGACTTTGCCCTGCATTAACCCTGCAACTTCGGTTTTACATGCGGCTTATGCAAAGGCTGTTCGGCCAATGTGCTATACTCATCCATCATGGATTTACAGAATGCGAGGCTGCATGAGACGACGTGAGTCCAATTCCCTGAAAAAATCTTACTCTAAACAGTGCCCTGGCTGCAAGCATCGACTGCCTGCGAACGTACATAAATGTGGCTTCTGTGGTGCCTCCCCCTGGTATTGGCAGGAGGATCGCATCATCTGGATCGTCGTAATGATAACGATTACTGTTGGGGTCGGCCTATTCAGCCTTATGAACAGCCGATAGTCGCACTTATTGAAGCAAGATCAGGCCGCCATTCCGCACTTTTTACGAGTCGGAATGGCGGCCTGTTTAGCGCGGAGCAGGGCCTATTCCGATCTGGATTCGCTCTGCATATACTCCGTTGAATAGTTTGGTGGCTCTTTTGTTACCCAAATCGAGTGCACGTGACTCTCGCGCAAACCTGCACCGGTGATGCGGATGAAGCGAGCTCTTTCCTGCAGTTCTGCAATGTTGCGTGCGCCGAGATAGCCCATTCCGGAACGGATCCCGCCTAACACCTGATGGATAGTATCGCCCAGTGGACCCTTGAATGGCACCCGGCCCTCAACGCCCTCGGGGACGAAGCGTACGCTCG
>JANXLO010000175.1 GCA_025355115.1 Chthonomonadaceae bacterium | reverse complement strand
CGCGACAGCATCCAGCGCTGCGACAGCATCATCCTGCTCAAAGGCGCGCGGCAGATGGGCAAAACCTCGCTGCTTGCCCGCGGCCTTCAGCTGGCGAAGTCGGAGGGCACACGCTGCGTCCGAACCGACTTGCAGAAGCTGAACATCTCCGACCTCGAATCGCCCGACACACTTTTTCTCGCGCTCGGGGAGCTGATCGGCGAGCAGCTTGAACTACAGACCAGAGTCGAGGACGTCTGGAAAACCTCGCGCGGCGCGAACGCCAATTTCGAGCGCTTCATGCGCCGCGAGGTGCTGGCAAAGCTCGACACCCCACTCCTTTGGGCATTGGACGAAGTGGACAGGCTCTTCACCTGCCCGTTCGCCAGCGAGGTCTTCGGGCTGTTCCGATCCTGGCACAACGAGCGTTCCCTGGAGCCCGATGGCCCCTGGTCGAAGCTCACTCTCGCCATCGCCTACGCGACAGAGGCCCACCTCTTCATCACCGACCTGAACCAGTCGCCCTTCAATGTTGGGACGCGCCTCACGCTGGAGGACTTCACGCCCGAACAGACAAGCGATCTAAACCGACGCTATGGCGATCCGCTGCGCGATCAGAACGAGATCGACCAGTTTTTCAGGCTCCTTGGCGGACAGCCCTATTTGACTCAAAGAGGCTTGAGCGAGATGGCAATCCACCGGCTGCCCTTTCTATCGTTTCAGGAGCAGGCCGAGGAGGATGAGGGGCTGTTCAGCGACCATCTGCGCCGATTCCTGATTCTGCTGGTGCGGGATGCCGAACTGTGCGATGTGACTCGCGGTCTCTTGCGCGGCGTGCCCTGCCCCACCCCCGAGACCTTCTATCGTCTCCGCAGCGCGGGCATCCTCACCGGCAACATGGCCTCCGAGGCCCGTCTGCGCTGCGAACTGTATCGAACCTACTTCTCGAGGCACTTGCTGACGTAGCGAAGGGAAAGAACGCCGATGAGAGCTGTAATTCAGCGGGTCAGCGAGGCAGGAGTCACAGTAATCGAAGGAGAAAATAGGCGTGAGGCGGGATCAGTCAGCAAGGGATTTCTGGTGCTGTTGGGGGTTCACACCGAAGACACCGCCGCGGACTCGGCGGCGCTTGCAGACAAAACAGCTAGTCTGCGCGTATTTGAGGACGAGGCCGGAAAAATGAACCTGTCGCTCCCCGACGTTGGAGGAGGCGCACTGGTCGTCTCCAACTTCACCCTCTACGGCGACTGCCGCAAAGGGCGACGTCCCAGCTTTACTGAGGCCGCATCAGGCGGCGCGGCAGAGGCGCTCTATCTCGCGTTCGTCACCGAACTGGCTGCCCGCGGAGTGCCGGTTCAGACAGGGTCGTTCGGAGCAAAAATGGAGGTCAGGCTCGTCAACGACGGCCCTGTGACACTGCTTCTGGACAGCCGCAAACTGTTTTGAGAGCGGCAGAAGGCAATAGAAGCTCTCGACCATAGCCTGGAAATTTTGACCTCTCGCTTCTTAGTGGCAGCCTTCTGTCCGCATTGGCGGGCCGCACGAGGTAAGACATTGCATCAACGAGAATCACACGACCCACCTGCCCCGGAAGCGACGGATGCCCCGCCGCGTCAAACTCGCGCCCGCAAGGCCGCCGCGACGACAGCTCTGGCCCGACCGCCAAAACCGGTCACCAATCCGAAAAGCGCGGCGAGCCACTTCACTCGCGGCGAGACGCACCGGCGCCTGGGTCGCTATCTTGCAGCGATCCTCGAGTACCGCAAAGCGGTCGAACTTGCGCCCGACGTCCCCTACTACCGCTACAAGCTCGGAGACTGCTATGCGGCGGCGGGACTGGGCGGCAACGCGATCAGGGAGCTGAAGTCCGCCCGCGATCTGGACCCCTCCGACGGGTTCTATAACTTCTGTCTCGGGGACATCTATTCGAGGATGGGACGCACGGATGAGGCGATCGTGGCGATGCGGCAGGCCACTCTCTACGCACCCGACGACGCCTATTTCAATATTCGACTCGGCATGGTATACATGCAGTCCTGTGCGCTGCACGAGGCAGCGGACGCATTCCGGCACGCTATCGCACTGGAGCCTGACAACGCCTCATATCACTGCCTTCTGGGCGACACCTATGTCCGGCTGGGCTATGAGAGGGAGGCGCTCCTGCACTTCCGCATGGCGGGCCGCCTCGACCCATACGACGCAGCCTTCGTCGAGCGCGCCCGCCGCATTCTCGCAATCGAGCCCGCCGCCATCGGCGAAGAGACGGAGTAGATCCCATGTACGAAATGGCTCTCGAAGACGAGGCGCGGCTCGACTCCACGCAGAGTGAACTGCTCAACCTGACCTGGAAAATGCTGGACGCGATCCACACCGGCGACAGCGTCGCCTATGGCGAACTCTGCACACCGGATCTCTCGTGCTTCGAAGATGTCTGCGTCTACAGAATCGACGGGGTGGAGTTCCATTTAACCCTCATCCAGCTCATGGCGGAGAACCCCGCCCTAAAGCCCGCTCGATTCGACATCCTCTCGCCCCGAATCCAGCTTCACGGCGAAACCGGAATCGTCACCTACACCCGCCTCATGACGTTCATTGAGCCGGC
>JANXLO010000156.1 GCA_025355115.1 Chthonomonadaceae bacterium | reverse complement strand
GTCAGTGTGACGGGCCGAGGACGTTTTCTGTCGATCTGTCATCAGTTCAGATGTGCGTGGCGCCCTCGGGTGTAATCTGATTGTAGAAGTGTCGCACCACCTGGGAGATCCCGTAGCCTGTCGTGAGGTGAACGAACTTCTTGCCGTCCCGTGCGCAGATGTCCTGTGCGTTTTTCCACTCTTTCCGGCTGAACCGGGTCAGCAGAGCGACGATGTCGGAGTGCCGAATGTCGGTGTCAAAGCGGGCGAGGGGATCGGAGGGCTTCGTGCTTGGCCAGACGAGCTCCTTAAGCTCCAGCGCGGCCTCCAGCTTGCGGCGGTTCTCCTCTCGGCACGTTCCGCCAAGCAGCAGGCAACGCTTGCCTCGAGTCACCTCCCGCACGGCCTGAAGCTCCTGCTGAAGCGCATCGATGGCGCCTTCCGGCTCCTCCTCCATATCCTCCGGCCTGCCTGTCTCCTGTCGCCGCTCCCACTCCAGCGTAATCTCCCGCATCAGCTCGCGGAAGCGCTCGTCGTCCTCAATGAAGGCTCCCCACGGCAGCAGAGCATCCCGCAACCGGCGGTCGGAGGCGGGAATCCGCATATTCTTGCACTCGACCAGCGCATTATGGAGGCGGCGCTCATCACGCTCCGGATCGGAGCCGAACTCCGGCTCCGAGACCAGCGTTAGCACATTCTCCACCACTTGAAGCCGCCGCTCCTCCTCGAGAATCGGCTGTCGAGCGCGATCCCACGAGATGTCAAGAGTCATGGCGCGCTCAATCAGCTCCTGCATCGGGACTTTGGGGCGAAGGCTGTAGAGATAGCACTGATCCTCGCGCGCCCAGGTTCGTAGGTCGTCGAACATCGCCTGCTGGAACGGGTCGGTGGCGCCGATCCGGAACAGCAGGCGATTGAAGCGCTGCTGCATGGCGGCGATAGCTTCCGCGAGGCCCTGCACATCCGGCACCTTGAGCTGTGGCTTGTGTCGCTGCCACCAGTCGAACGCCTCCTGCGCGCGGGCCATCTCCTCATATCGCTCTGTCATCTCAGCCCACTGTCCGGCATGAGGCCGAGGATCGAGCTCATCATCCAGAGCCGCGGTGTAGGCCATATCGCCGGCGGCGTCCATAAGGTCTATGATGTCCTCCATCAGCTCCATCACCTGCGGAACCTCGAACTCTCCTGCCTCCTCCTCCAGCTTGCGCTGACGGCAAGCCATCGCTCGCAGTCGCAGGCAGTTCGGCAGATTGAGCTCTTTGCGATCCGTCAGCGGGAAGTGCGTGTTCCACTCCTGCACCTCGGCTCGCAGCCTCACAGCATCGGCCTCGATGTCGACCAGCGGCCGGGAAGGTCGGCGGGACATGCGCGGAACCACGACGTGAGTGGGGCGGTCGGCGTCGGGAAGCGCGATGGCCTCCGCCTGCGCGACGGGGAGCTCATCGATGGATTTGGGAATACGTGGGGGCGGTGGAGATGGTCGGGCGGGGGTGATGGTGTAGGCCGATACTGGAGCATGAATGGAGGAGGGCAATGCGGCTGCGCGGGCAGCATTCTGCAACGAGTCGAGCAGCTCCTTCACGGCGATGCGGTGATTCAAAAGCTCGTTGTAAAGGGGCGCATCCTCCACGTCCCGCGCGGCCTGAATAAGCCTGGTCAGGCGGTCATAGGCCATCTGCAGAAAGTGCACTCGCTTTTCGGCGTACTCAGCTAGGCGGCCCTGGACTTGCGAGCAGTAGGCATCGAAAGTTTCAGCGGAACGGAATGGAGACACTCCCTGCGTCCGACCAACATGGGCCGTTTCTGCGAGGCTATTTGAAACAGGCGCGGTGGGAGGATGAGCTGCCGGCACGGAAATAGGGGAAACCAACGTTTCTAATTCAGTAGTAGACATGACAAGCCTTTCTCCTATCGGGTAAAGGGGAGAATTCGCGCTACGGCAATCAAGCGAGCATCGGCAGACTGTACGGTGATCCAATCTTATTCGTCCAAGTCTTAAAAGTGCGAGGACAAACGTACCGTCTCACAAAGAGCATCAGATACCGAACCAACAGAGCGTAGCAACGGATCATCCCAGCAGACGAATTAAACGGCGCCAGTGACGCATCGTCATCGAATCACGATATAGTAGCCTATCAATACGCGGCACCCTTGCTTGATTCCTCCTTCGAAATCGAAACAGCGTCCCAGGGGCCAAAATAAATCAGGATCCCTCGCGGAGCAGGCAAAAATAAAATCTGCCCCCTTTTCAGGGGACAGATTCTGCGGTCGAGTAGCTCTGACGGACGCGCGCATTTCCCCGCCGCACTCTTCAAACTACAGGTATGAGTGGAGAGAGCGGTATCTGAAGTGCCTGCGCTGTCTTGGGAGGAGCGGGCTGCGGAAATGTGGGAGTGCCGTGCGTCTCCGTTCCGCATATCCGCGAGATCGCTGTGACTGCGAGAATCAGGCTCAGAACGCGATAGATAGGCATTGGTCTTCGCAGGCAGGCAACGCCTGCCTGCGTCGGTTTGCCGTTTTGTGTGATCATTATGTAAATTCCCTTCCTGACCGTTCGTCGAAGGGCGCTGCGTCTCCCGAACGGATCTTCCTGAGACACTTCTCATAGACGCCTGCGAGGGCGCCCTGTGACTGAGGGCGGGAGGGGCTACAGCTTGAGGCCTACGGCGGGGGAGGGAGTTTCCTTCGTCGGTGGTGATGGCGACGGAGTGACGACGGGCGGGAGAAGAGCAATTTCCGCCTTTGCCTCTGGAAACGCGGGATCGTAGTGCAG
>JANXLO010000120.1 GCA_025355115.1 Chthonomonadaceae bacterium | reverse complement strand
GTCGGGCCGACGGGTGTCGGCAAGACGGAGCTGGCAAAAGCTCTCACCAAGCTGGTGTTCGGTGACGAGCAGGCATTCGCCCGATTCGACATGAGCGAGTTTAAGGAGGAGCATGCCGCTGAGAAGCTAGCAGGTGCGCCGCCCGGCTATGAAGGGTATGAGGACGGCGGGCAGCTCACAAACCGCGTCCTGGAGAAGCCCTACAGCATACTGCTTTTCGATGAGATTGAGAAAGCACATCCCAGAGTGCTGGACAAATTTCTTCAGATTCTGGAAGACGGGCGTCTCACGGATGGCAAAGGCCAGACAGCCTATTTCAACCAGACCGCGATCATCTTTACCAGCAACATCGGTGCCTCGGACCTGACGGACGCGCAGACGGGCGTTCGACTGCGCGAGGGCATCATGAACCGCGTTCAGGCAGATACCATGCACGAGTTCTCCTACGAGCAGGTGGCAGCCCACTTTCGCGCCGAGGTGGACTGGCACTTCACGAGCCGCATCGGACGAGCCGAACTGCTCAATCGACTTGGGGACAACATTGTCGTGTTTGATCTGCTGAGGCCTGAGTTCGTGACGGGCATAACCCAGAAATTTCTGACGAAGCTGGTCACCTCCGCTTACGAGAAGTACCGCCTAACCCTCCGCTTCCTGCCCTCCGTACTAGAGGTGCTGGCAGGGCGAATGTCCCAAAGGGACAATCTGCTGTTCGGCGGACGGCGCATCAAAACGCTGCTGGAATCGCTGGTCGAGCGACCGCTTAACGGCTGGATTTTTGAGAACTATCCCGATCTTACCCTGCTGTCCGGAGGCACTTTGGAGATTGGGCTGACTTCAGAGGCCAGGCTGGAGGTGAGCGATGTTTGATGTGGATCTCCAGTGGGATCGCCCCGCGCGATGCGGCTCCCAACCGACTGTCCATATTCTGAGAGTTCGCCTGATGCCTACCCATACCACTGAATCGGCACAAATCGGCCTCCCTTTGCGCCTTGCCCTCGCCCTTGACACCAGCGGCTCAATGGCAGGCGCGAAGATGGCAGGAGCCGCGGCGGCCTGCCGGGCGATACTGGCGCTTCTGCGCCCTCAGGACAGTCTCTCACTGGCCGCATACGGGGACGAACTGCGTATTCTGCTGAACTCCATGTCGGGCGGTGTGGAGGCTTTCGAAGCAGGAGAAGCCGCTGTCATCGCGCTCAAGCCGCTCGGGGTCACGCGCACCGATCTTGCCCTCGACTGGCTGCTGAAGGCACTGCCCGCCGAAGCGGGGACACTTCCCATTGCGCTGCTCATCACGGACGGTATTCCGACGGATGCGCAGGGCCGTCCGCTTACCTCGGCGGTCCCTTTGCTGGCGCAGGCGACAAATTTGGGAGACAACCGTATCACACTCTATACGGTCGGCCTTGGTGACGCCGCCGACTTCAACACGGGGCTTTTAGTAGATTTGAGTGACCGGGGACGAGGAGCTTTCCTCTACTCTGCTGAGCCGGAGTCTCTGGCAACGCAGTTGAGAGCGCGCCTGGATCTTGCCCAATCCATTGCTGAACCTGAAGCCAGCCTGCATTTCACCTCACTTGTCCCAGGTGTTCAAATCAAAGCAGCCTGCCGTTTGCGCCCTGAGTTTCTGCCGCTAACTGTACTCGGAGCCGGGCAGACATCCGAGTTAACGCTTCCCGCTCTGTGCGGTGATAACTCGACGGATATTCTGCTATCCGTGACGGTGCCGCCCCCCGATTTCGGCGAGCCACTCGGTGTTCATGACATTTTGCAGATTCGGCTTCGCGCAGGCAATTCGGAAGCTGTAGGAGTCGCCGCTCTCGTCTACACTGCCTCTTATCGGGAAGCGCAGCAGCTTAATGTGGAAGCGGACCAGGATCGTCTACACTGGGAGACAAACACGTACAGCAGCGCCCTTGCTCGCACCTCCGATTCCCGGCGCACCTCCGTTCTGCTGGCCGATCTTGCCACCAGCGCCCGGCGCAGCGGTCGAATTGAGCTCGCGGACAGGGCGGAGCGAGAGATGCACGAGCTCCAGCCCGATGGCCTGCTCAAGCCCCACAATGCCGCTGACCTGCTGACCTCCACCCGTGAACTGGGAGCAAACTGACTCATGGGAGGCTTCGGACAGGACCCAATTCCCGGCTACGAACCAACTTCGCGAGCCGCGAGCCCCGCAACCCTTACGCCTGACACTGCCAGCCTTCGACTGCTCAATGGCCCCGGAGCAGGCCGTGAATTTCCGCTAAAAGCCCTCTGCACACTTGTTGGACGCTCCGATTCCACGGCTGCGCTCAGCCCGGACATAGACCTCACCGACTGCGAATTAGGTGCTCCCCTGAAAATCTCACGGCGACATGCCGAGCTGAAATGGGCCGACGGCGCACTACTGCTCACAGACGTCGGTAGCGCGAACGGTACCTGGCACAACGAAAGGCGGCTTGCCCTTCCCGTTGGCAAGCCGCCCTCACTCCCCATTCCCCTAGCCCCCGGCGATCATATCCGATTCGCAAA
>JANXLO010000107.1 GCA_025355115.1 Chthonomonadaceae bacterium | reverse complement strand
ACCAGGCGGCTTGCGCCCGGCGACATCGCGCTCCTATCGCATTCCGACCTGGACACTACTGCGGCTCGTACTCTGGTCGAGTGCAGGGTAGCTGCCGTAGTAAATGCGGTGCCAAGCATCTCCGGCAGGTATCCCAATCGGGGGCCGGAAGTCCTGATGCACGCGGGCATTCCCTTGCTGGATGCGGTCGGCATGGAAGGCTTCGAGGCGGCGACGGATTCGGGCATGGCCCTCTTCGATGGGGAGACCCTCGAGTTCGAAGACGGTACCTGCCTTCAGGGCACGCTGATGACGCCCGAGATGCTGTCCGAGCAGATCGAGGCGGCGCGGGCCAATCTGAGCGTCGAATTGGATCATTTTGCGCGGAACACTCTGGCATATCTCGATAACGAAAAGGGCTTACTTTTTGACTCAATCGATGTGCCACAGCTGAAGACGAAGTTTGCGGGGCGGCACGTCCTGATTGTGGTGAGGGGAGAGGGCTACAAGCAGGATCTGGCGCTACTGCATAACTATCTCCTGGACAGCCGGCCGGTGCTGCTGGCGGTGGACGGCGGAGCGGATGCTCTGCTCGAAGTTCGCCTTAAACCGGACGTCATCCTCGGCGATATGGACAGTGTGAGCGATGCGGCGTTGCGCTCCGGCGCGGAGCTGGTCGTGCACGGCTATCCGAACGGAGATGCGCGAGGCGCGCCGGGCCTGGAGCGGATCGAGAAGCTCGGGCTCAAGGCGACTGTGTTCCCCTCCCCAGGCACCAGCGAAGATGTAGCGATGCTGATGGCAGACGAGATGGGCGCGGCCCTGATCGTCGCAGTGGGGACGCACTTTTCACTGGAGGAGTTTCTGGACAAAGGCCGCGAGGGAATGGCGAGCACGTTTCTCACACGACTTAGAATCGGCTCGAAACTCGTCGACGCCAAGGGGCTGGCTAGGCTTTGGACGGGACAACGACCGCGATTTCGGGAACTGACGTTCATCGTCTTCGCCGCCGCGACCCCAATTATCGCAGTTCTCAGTCTCTCGCAATCTGGCCAGAACTTGATTGAGACCGTGCGCGTCTGGTTCAGCCTCTGGATGCGTCGCCATCTGCACCTCTGACGATTTCGCCGTGGAAGAAAGGTGCGCTCCATGGGGCCTGGACTGAAGTATCACGTCGTTACCATTGCCTCGCTCTTTTTTGCTCTAACCATCGGGCTGGTCGTCGGCAGCCTCATCGTCTCGCCTCGCGTCGCGGATCGGCAGCAGCGTGCCATTAACCGGCTGCAGACGACCCTCAATCAGGACAACATCTCTCTCAGGCAACGGCTGAAGCGATGGGAGCAGTTCGGCGACCGCATCGCGCCTATTGTACTCAAAGGCAGGCTAGCAGGGAGCAGCGTTGCGATCATTCAGACCGGAGACTATCCAGATGCGGTCGCAAGTGTGCGCGAGGCGCTGCAGCTGGCTGACGCTCATATCAGCGCCGTCATCACGGCTGGTCGTGGCTTTGACAGAGGTGATGACGCGGTCGGCTCCACGCTTGCCCAGCTGCGAACGGTCAATCCACTCTTTCCGTCAGACCGTCGAGAGCTTGCAGAATCGATTGCGTCTCTGCTGGAGACGGGCAGCGCGCGACCTGCCGATCTCCTGGAGCAGTTGGAGCAGGCGCAAATGCTCCACTCCGAGATGGATACAGCGGCCGCATCGCTGGTCCGCTATGTCGTCGTGATCGCAGGCAGCAGGAACGTCAACGATGGTCGGGCATCTCGAGTGGATCAGCCAATTGTTGAAGCCCTTCAGCGACATGGCCTCAAAGTTGTCATGTGCGAGCCGCTGGAAGTTGTCTCCTCCGATGCGGACCCCTACCGGAAATTAGGTCTGAACGTCTCGTCCGTACCGGAAGTCGACAGCGACATAGGCAGATGCGACCTCATCCTTGCCCTCGGAGCAACGCCTTGATCTCAATTCTGATTCCCGCTTATAACGAGGCTGATCGGATAACCGACACGCTAACGGCAGTTCTATCGTTCGCGGAGCACAAGCACTTATTTGAGATCATCGTCGTGGACGACGGATCGACGGACAAGACTGCAGAGCGAGCGCAGGAGGCAGGCGCCGATATCATTATTCGGCAGTTTCATTCGGGTAAAGGCGCTGCTTTGAACGCCGCGCTCAAGCTGGCGCAAGGGGATATTCTGCTTCTGCTGGACGCAGATCTCGGCGCCA
Organism: Chthonomonadaceae bacterium; assembly: GCA_025355115.1. Lineage (GTDB taxonomy): Bacteria > Armatimonadota > Chthonomonadetes > Chthonomonadales > Chthonomonadaceae > JANXLO01. The sequence goes on along the minus strand of JANXLO010000107.1, from coordinate 254 downwards.
CCGCGGCGGAGGCAGAGAAGCTGCTTGGGCCAGTAGTCTCGGGGGGCGCGGATTTGACGATAGCCACCTTCATGCCGCGTGTGCCGGGCAAGGGCGGCGGTGTTGGACTGGTGGTCCGTCTGTCTCGCTGGGGAATCCGGCGTCTAACCGGGCAGACGATGCAGGCTCCGCTCTCGGGGCAGCGAGCTGTAAAACGGTTCGTTTTGGAGAATACTGGGGGCTTCGAGGCGGGCTGGGGGGTCGAGGTGGCCCTG
>JANXLO010000069.1 GCA_025355115.1 Chthonomonadaceae bacterium | reverse complement strand
AGTCTATACGTATGGGTCTGAAGCGGTTGGTGCAAGCGCTTGTGCTGGGCCTGATGGTCGGAGCGGGAACGCTGGTGCCGAGCGTGACCGCCCTTGCAAGCGGCGGGGGCGGGGGCGGAAGCGTGGATGCCTCCTCTACAGGCACGGTCATCAACCTCAGCAATTTACAGCAGACGTTCAATGGCAGCAGTGCGAAGGGCAAAGTCACGCTCAACTATGCAGCAGATGGCTCGGCCCAAAGCCTGGACTACAACCTGGGCTCCATTAACGTCCCGGACGGCACCGTTCTTCCCGTGCAGATCGTCACAGGCGTCTATCGCACCGTCGTCAGCTACTATTCATACCAGATTCTCGAATACACGACGACTCGAGGCACCGTTATGGTCAAGAACAAGTCCGTAATTCTCTCACTCAACAAACTAAATGGCGACGTTGTACCCGATTTCCCTTCACCGACAATAGGCACTACGACGGTCAACATCTTCACTCCGGACGGCAGCATCCTGATCCTGGGAGGCACCACCGGCAAGCTTCGCCCGTAATCGCAATCACTTGGTGAGAAACAAATGTGTGCCCGTCGCCTGGTACAGGCGGCGGGCACTTCGACACTTTCACGGATAGTACTCTCTCCGGGCATCACCATCTGGAAGACGTTTGCATTTTGATGAAGAGTAATTTGAACACCCGATCCCCATCGAGAGGCCAATTACCTGACTGATTGGCCGATATGGGCTAGACGGTCGAGGGTGCGGACGGTGGTTACTCGCTGCTGCAGGGCGCGATCCAGTTTCAGCATGAGCAGTTCGAAGACGTCGACATCCGGGATGTTCTTCTCGACGTAGTCGTAAGCGCCCATCTTCATGCACTCCACCGCATTTTTGACATTCCCGTACGCCGTGAGCACGATGACCTCCGTGAAGACGTCGCGCTCCACGGCAGCCTTCAGCATTCGAATACCGCTGTCGCCCTCTTCCATGCTCATGTCAGTGATGACGAGGTCGTAGGACGGACCTTCCTCACCGAGAGCCGCGATCCCCGCCGCCGAGCTATCCGCCAGCCGCACGGTGTGGCCTTCACGCTCCAGCCGTCTGCGCAGTGCCTCGCGCACTGCCTCCTCATCGTCCACAACCAGAATTTTGCTCATCCGTCAATTCTCCTCACTGTTGATTCTCAACGGGCAGGAAGATCAAAAACTCCGCGCCCTCATTCGGCTCGCCTGCCTCGCGAATTTTGCCGTGGTGGGCGTCCACGATGCCCTTGACTATCGAAAGGCCGAGCCCCATACCCTTCACTCGGGACGAGAAGAACGGCGTAAAAATCTTATCCTTCAGGCTCTCCTGAACGCCAGGCCCTGTATCGGCAAAGACCACCTGGATGTAGGCACGAGAGGGGGCAAGGCGCACCGACGCAGGGCCCTCGCCTGCCGCTACACTGAGCACACGGACGGTCAAAGTGCCGCCATCCGGCATAAAGCTTACTGCGTTTTCGATCAGCTCGGAGAAGGCTCGCTTCAGCTTCTCGCCGTCGCAGTTCAGAAGCGGAAGATCAGGCGCATAGTCCGTCACAAGCTGAACCGGGCCGCGCTTCGGAAAGGTTTCCGAGACCGTCGCCTGCACCAGCGCGGCTATGTCGGTCGGGCGCAGGGTCAGCTGCGTCGCCATGACAAAATCACGGAACTCGCTGAGTATCTCCTCCAGCCGGTAGACGCCGCGCTCGATGCTCTCAGCGAGCGCCGCCACCTCGAGGTTCATGTCCTTCTGAGCGAGAGCCTGCGGATCGCGGCACTGGGAAAGGAGGTATTTCAGTTCGTTCAGGTCGCCTTTGATCGCGAAGGTGCGATTTCCTATCATGTGCGCAGATTTCGCGGAGAGCTCTCCCCATGCGGCCATGCGCTCCGAGCGCAGGACGCGGTTGAAATTCCGGACGTTGTCCACCGCGATTCCGACCTGACCTGCGATCGTCAGCAGCACCCGCTCGTCGCTCTCGGTGAAGCGGGCGCGAAACCAGGCCGGCGTCGCGCGGGGCCGGGAAACCCGGAGGACACCGAGAATGCGCTCGCGGCCCACAATCGGCACCGCAAGAAACGCACTGCGCTCATCCGGTGAGAACTCAGGGTATCGGCCTTTCCAGCGAGGATCGTCGCGGGGATCGTCAAGGCGAATGGGCTGGCCTGTCAGCCCAACCGTTCCTGTGAGCCCTTCCCCCATTGCGTAGGAGGCGGTACCGACCTCCGTCAGCAAGTAGCCGCGCGTGGCGGAGAGGACCAGCGTTTCGCGCGTTTCGTCCAGCAGAAACAGAGAGCAGCCCTCGCAGCGCAGCGCCTCCGCTGCGACCTCCACCACCCGCCTCGCCAGCGGCTCCGTCTCGGATGTGGCGGCGAGGTCCCGTCCAATCTGAACCAGCAGCCGCTCACGGGTACGGTACTCCTCAAACGCGAGGCCGGCGGCGATGCCGTTGGCGAGCGTGGTAAGCCAGGCAAGATGCTCCGAGCAGAAGTGATCGGGCGTCTCGCTGTCGACGTGAAGCACACCTCCGACGCGCCCCTCTGCATCGAAGAACGGAACGGCCACCTCGCTGCGCACATCGGCAAAAAACATCACATAGTGCGGGTCGTCGCGCACGTCCGGGCAGAGATAGGGCGCGCCTGTGATCGCCACATAGCCGGTGATGCCGCGATGCGTCTCGTTGTGCGGCTGGAGACGAATGCGGCGGACCTCGCCCGTCCAGCCATCGCCCGCCGTCTCGACCACCGCCAGCTCGCCCGTCTCCTGCACCACGCGGGCCAGAAACGCCCGTTGCCCGCCGGTGAGCCGCACCGCCTCCGAGAGAGTCTCGTGGAGAAAGTCTCGTGAGGCGTGCTGCGTCAGCGAAAGGCTCAGTAGCCGATTGGCAACGCTCAAAAAATCCTGCGAGGGCGTCTGCATGGTCTCATCCGTCATGGGAAGCCTTTCCTGCCGGAAGCGCGGTTCATGCCAAGTATTATACCCGTCCAGAAGGCATGCCGTTCAGTATTTTGGAGTGGGAGCGTTCGGAAACGAGGAAGGGGCGGTGCTTCCGCTAGGGAGGGGGAACGGAGCCGGGTGTTGAAAATCCCTGTGATCAAAACTCAAACGTCTTGCAGGCGGAAATGCCCGGAAGGGGATAGGAAACTGAGGTACTCCTTCGGGAAGGCTTAAAAGTCCGGG
>JANXLO010000058.1 GCA_025355115.1 Chthonomonadaceae bacterium | reverse complement strand
CGTCTATCTGTTCGCTCTGGTCCGCGCGGTTCGCAAGCTGCGGCCATTTCATGCGAAGCTCACCACACCTGAGCATACACTGGAGTTCGACACCATTCAGGTTGTGATAGGGAACGGGAGGTATCACGCCGGCCCATTCCCCCTCGCGCCGGATGCCGCGATCACCAACGGCAGCCTCGTTGTCTATGCGCTGGCAAGCCGGAGCCGTTGGGAACTGCTTCGGCTCGCCATGCACATGCCTGGCGGACATCAGGGAGATCTTTTGGAGGTGCCCACCTTCCACACTACCGGCGGCAAGCTGGAGACTACCCCTATGCAAAAAGTCACTGTGGACGGCGAGATTTCCGAGCAGACTCCTCTGACCTTCGGCACACGCCCGCGCGCCTTACGAGTCCTCGTGCCGCAGGATTTTGAAAGCTGAACTCCTTTTGTGATGTGCCCGACTAAACAGTAATGCGCATGAGCCTTGGTGTTATATGCAGTGTTTTTCTTCAGTGCATCCCCTTCCGGAAGGAGCTGCCGCTCCGTTGCCCGGAACAAGTGAGATTCAAGCAGTATTTTCCGGATCGAATGTCGAATGGTAGGGGATAGTCCCTACAAAAGTAGCTGAGAACCGAAGTCCCGGTTCATGAAGAGGAGCTGCGTGAACCCTACCGAACTGGCACAAACTGCTCAGCGGATCACCGACGCGGTGGAAACCGCCATCATGGGCAAAAAAGAGACTGTCGAGTTGGCGACTGCCATACTGCTCGCCAATGGCCACCTGCTCATCGAGGACATTCCCGGAGTAGGCAAGACGACTCTCGCCAAAGCGCTCGCCCGTGCGCTGGGCCTCTCCTTCAAGCGGATTCAGTTCACTCCCGACCTCTTGCCCTCCGACATCACAGGATCCTCAATATTCAACCAGAAGAGCGGGGAGTTTGAAGTGCGGCCCGGCCCCGTCTTCGCCAATATCGTTCTCGCTGACGAAATTAATCGAACAACCCCCAAGACGCAGTCCGCACTGCTGGAGTGCATGGAGGAGCGGCAGGTGACCATCGACGGTGTGCCGCACACGTTGCCTGCTCCCTTCTTCGTCATCGCCACTCAGAACAACATCGAAATCACCGGCACCTATCCCCTGCCGGAGGCGCAACTGGATCGGTTCATGGGGCGGCTGACCATAGGCTATCCCACCCGCGATGCCGAGAAGCAGATCCTCGTTGGGCAGAAGCACATCAAGCCGGTCGATAGCATCAACCCGGTGGTGACCGGCGCGGAGATTCTCGCCATGCAAGCTGCAGTCCGCGACATCTATGTCAGTGAGCAGCTTCACGACTATGTTCTTGATATCGTGACAGCGACGCGGCAGTTGCCTGCCGTCTCTCTGGGAGCCAGCCCGCGCGGCTCGCTCAGTCTGCTCTATGCAAGTCAGGCCTGGGCGGCTCTGCAGAATCGGGACTACGTGAAGCCAGATGACGTGAAGCTTCTGGCCCCAATCATTCTTGCGCACAGGCTGACGGTACGGCCGGAGCAGCGAGTGCGCGGCGTGACGGCTCTGACCTGCGTTCGCGAAGCCATCGACCGTTGCCGGGTGCCCGACGGAATTCAGACCCGCCGCTGAATAGAGGAGAGGCCGTGCAGTACCACAAGTGGATATTTCTGGGCTTCGGCGCACTGTGCCTCGTCATCGTCGCCAGCCTACTGAATGCCGAACATCTCTACTACATGGCGGCGATCCTGCTTACCCTGCCCGCGATCTCCTACGGACTCGGATGGTGCGCCCTGCGCGGTCTGAAGGTGACGAGAACCTTGCCGCCGGATGCCTGGGCCGGGGAGGAGAGTGAAATTGTCTACAGCATCGAGAATCCCTCGCCGGTCGCCCGGTTCTTTCTCACGATTCGGGAGGGCTTCCCAGACTGGATCGTGCCTGGCCGTGCAGAGACGCCTCTTTTCAATGTTCAGGCGCAGGGCACCGCGCAGACCATTCAGCGGGTGCGGCTGAAGCGGAGAGGCGTCTATCGGACGGAGGGCTTCGAGATGACGGCCATGGATCCGTTGGGCGTGTTCGCGTTCTCCCGGCGCGTCCTGTCCGATGGGGAGCTCGTGGTCTATCCCATGCCTGGCCCGTCAATTCGACTTCCATTGAGCGGGGCGGATCGGTACGGCTGGCAGGATACGACGTCGGCGGCTCTCAGAGGGTCGAGCGTGGATCTCGATGGCATCCGCACCTATGTCCCCGGCGATTCTTTGCGCAGAATCCACTGGCGTCAGACAGCCCGGACGGGCACGCTCACGGTGATGGAGTTTGAGGAGACTGTCTCTCAGCAGCTTGTGCTGGTGCCTGACTTGCTGCAAGGAACGGCATACGGCGCCGGGACGGAGACAACTCTTGAATATGCAGTGCGTCTGACCGCGACCCTGGCGAAGCAGGCGCTGGAGGAGGGCGCAGAAGTAAGGCTGATACTCCCGAACTCCCCCTCGCTCCAGGGCTATCCCTCCTCGCTCAATGGGCGCGGTCAGGATCATCTGCATTTGATTTTGGGGGCGCTCGCCCGTGCTGAGGCGGATGCCACGACTCCGATGAGCGAGCTTTTAGGCTCCATCGGGGAGCTGGCGAGCGGAACGCGGCTCGTCGTCATGACGGCTAAAACGGAGCGAGGACTGCCTGAGGCGCTGTCAAGATTTACGTCGACGGGCGCGGATGTGAGCCTGATCTATCTGGATCCCTCCACCTTCCCAGGCGCAGGACGCCGCAAGGCTCCCGCAGAGCGCAGCCGATTCTTCAGCGAACTGCTTGCCGTGCATGCCCGCCCACTGCTGGTAGAAGCGAATGCGGAGCAGGAGCTCAGAATCCAGGAGATTGCCTGATGACCGCTTTCCCCTCTCCAAACGAGCCTGCCGACGGGCGAAGCCTCCGCGGCAAAGAGCGGATCACCGTCTCGATGCGGGCAGAAGCCCCGCGTCATGCCGAAGAGGCGGACGGGCCGGTAAGCCCCTGGCTCTACCTGGCTGGCCTTGTCGTGACGCTCTCCGCGCTCTATGCGGTTAACTTCGGCCTGGAGGATCCGGGCTTCGCGCTGCTGACCTACATATTGGCGTCCGGCGGATATGGAGTGAGCTTCCTATTGCGCTCTCGAGGGGTGTCGCTCCGGGGATGGCAGGTCCCGATGCTGACGCTCTTGGGGTTCTTCTTCCTGCTCAGCCTGCTGTTCGGGCAGAGTGCGGGGGCGATCGACGCCCCCTCCCGGAACCTGCAGATCGCGCTGACATGGGTCGTGATCCTGCACTCCTACACGCTCAACAACAACGGGGCAGTGCTCTTCGCCTGCGTTCCCAGCATGACCATGATCGCTCTGGTCACCACCTCGACCACCGAGGTGGAGGCGCAAAATGCCTTCCTGATCTTCTGCTGTGCTGCCACTTTCCTTATGGTGCATGAGAACTATCTCCGGACGCAGGCCTATATCGCCCAGAAGCGTGCAGGCTCCGGGCAGCCCGCGCTATTCGGCAGTCAGGCTCTGCTCGCGGTGGGCTGCTTCTTCGGCGCAATACTCGTGGCTCGTGTGACGGCCATACCCATGCAGTTCATTGGGCAACGTATTTTTCCTCAGGGCGCGCTGAATGCCCTTCACAACGCCATCAAGCAGAGCGTCCCCGGTGCGACGTCAGGCAACACCGAGCGCACGAGCTACGAGCTCGCGACAGGCCCCATTACTGCGTCCGAGAGCCCGGTCATGGAGGTGACCTGCGATTCGCCGCTCTATTGGCGCACGCAGACTTTCGACTACTACACAGGCCATAGCTTCCGGAACAACTCATCGCTCGATCCCCTTGTCAATGAGTCGTTTCAGGACACAAGGGCGGAAGCGCTGAAGCAGGGCTTCTTCGATCCCAATAGTGGAAAACCCATTCAGTATGAGATCCCAGCTGGAATGATGGAGCTGGCGGACGCGGACATGCGAGGCAGTCGCGAGGCAATCCAGCTCTTCAAGATACTGATCGCGGGAACCACGCAGCTGAGCGGAGCCGAGCGGCCCAAAAAGCTGACGACCAAGGCGACGAGCCTTAAGTCGGACGGGGTGGGCGGGCTTGTGGCCGGCTTCTCGCTTGGGTCATCCGACGAGTATACCGTCACGTCGGTCCTGCCGACGGAGGATGTCTCGCTGCTTCGATCTGCGCGCTCTGAGGAGGTACCGGGGCCAATTAAGCGGGTCTATCTCCAGAAGCCAACCCACAGCGATGAGGAGAGCCGAAAGCTTGCCGAACTGGCTGGACTGTGGACGAAGGACGCAGGCAACGATTACGACAAAGCACTTGCTATCCAGCGCAATATAGCCCAGACCTGCAAGTATAATCTCAATGTCACAGCCGCGCCACGCGACCGCGATATCGTGGAGTATTTCCTGCTGGAGTCGAAAGAGGGCTACTGCGACAGTTTCGGCTCGGCAATGACGATGATGTGCCGATATGCGGGCATTCCGGCCCGAATGGCGACAGGATTTCTGACGGGCGATCCGACAGAGCAGAAGAATCGGTACCTCGTCAAGGACAAGCATCGCCACATCTGGACGGAAGTTTTCTTCGCGCACATCGGCTGGGTGAAATTCGATGCGACCGACGGCGCGGAGGACATATCCCCGAAGCAGGAGCAGCAGCAGAAGCGAGCAGGCTCGCTTCTGACATGGCTAGTCGCGCAAGGAATGGGCCCGAAGCTGATCGGACTGACTCTGCTCTGCCTGATGGCCT
>JANXLO010000052.1 GCA_025355115.1 Chthonomonadaceae bacterium | reverse complement strand
TCGGTGTATGCCGCTCCGTTGAGGGGCGCTTCTGGGAGGGAGGTCAAAAGCATCCAGGGACGATACACGGCGCGCTCCCTGACCACGGCTTCGCCAGTGCGGCGGTAGACCCAGACCCCCTCCTGGTAGTCCGGCTCAATGGACACGATATCCCGCGTAGCATTCTGCCCATAGAGGACTATTTCCGTCGAAACAGGTGCATCATTCTCTGGCATCCGGCATCTTCCCCTCTGTGTCATCCCCGCCTCTCTATACGAACTCCAGGTCGGAATCTCTGCTCCTGCACAACTTGGAATTTGAATTTGTGTTCGTTTTAACAGTTGTCGATGGGAGTCCTGTCACGTAATCGCCTGCTCGTCGTCAACAGACTTTTCACTGGAATCTTCCTGCCGAGCCTTCCAAGCGGCTCTCGGGCCTTGACAGCCAGGCGGAAAACTTCTATAATGCCTGGAAGAGCGCAGAGGGATGTGATGCCCCTGACGGAAGAGGGGATTCCCAGCTGAGGTGACCCGCGATTGATGATGGCGCAGACGACAGAGACTCCGACCGTCGCCGAGGATGAGGCTTCCGAGCCCGGGCAGGATCTATCCTGGCGGGTGCATCTTGCCAGACGCTCACCGCGCCGTCTGCCGGTGGTGGCGCTCGTGGTGCTGATAGGGGCGGGCTGCATATGGATGATGTTCCATCAGACGCTACCGGTCGTGGCGGCCGTGCTCCTGCTGCTGGGAGCATGCTCGGATTTTCTGCTCCCGCTTCACTATCGAATCACTGACGAGGGGGTCCATGCGAGCGGGGTCGCCAGCCGGTTGAATCTGCCCTGGAAGGACGCCCGCCGCTGTCTTTTGGAGAGGAATGCTCTGACGCTGACGCCCTTGCCTGTCGCCTCGCGCCTCGATGCATTTCGCGGAGTCACGCTCCGGTTCGCTCGCCGAGGCGAGCCAGGAGATCGAGCGTCCGTGCTCGAAGCAGTGCGACGCTATGCGCCTGGACTTTTGCCGACGGCTGAACTGCCCGTCCCTGCTGAAACCGTTGCTGAATGCACCGCGCCGGGGGCGAAGCACTGATGCCGCTCTTCGACTGGGACGCCGAACTCTCCCCTGCCGACCGAGACCAGCTCATCGAGAGTCTGGCCGAGAAGGTTCAGCGCTATCGGCTGGAATCTCCCGTGATCTTTTTTCTCGAGATGCACAAGCCGCTGACGTACGTCGCCAGCCAGTCGATGCTGCTAGGCTCCGGATTTTTGGCTCCGCTTTTCGGGCCGGAGAACGTGCAGAAGTACACGAAGCTGTTCGAAACGCCAGCGAACGTCGAGCGTCTGATACGACGCATTGAAGAGAGACATGCGCTTGCCGAGCAGGGAAGCGATTCGATTTCGCCCTCCTGACAGACGAAAGGCTCCGCCTCCATGGAACACGCCAATCATACCGCGTTGATACTGGTTCCCCTCATGAGTGTGGTCATTATTATGATGATCCTGATGGCGCGCAAAAAACAGCTTTTCATACGTAGAATTCAGGGCCTGGGAGCGATCGATGAGGCTATTGGGCGCGCGACTGAGATGGGACGTCCCATGCTCTGCTGCATCGGGATCGGCGGGCTTGATGTGCCGACCTTGCAGGCGCTCGCCATCACCAGCTATATCATCAAGTCCTCCGCCCGATTCAACACGCGCGCCATCGTTCCCGTCTACGACCCGCAGACCTATCCAATCGTGGAGGAGGCCGTGCGCGAAGCCTATGTGTCGGAGGGGCGGCCCGAGCAGTATCTGGCCGACGACGTGCGGTTTCTCTCCAATCGCCAGTTCGCCTTCGCCGCGGCCACCGCGGGCATCATCTACCGCGAGAAGGTGGCCGCAAGCTTTCTGTTTGGGCTGTTCGCAGCCGAAGCCCTGATCTTCGCCGAGACCGGGCAGCAGGTGGGTGCCATTCAGGTGGCAGGCACGCCGAGCACGACGCAGATTCCCTTCTTCATCGCCGCCTGCGACTACGTCATCATTGGCGATGAGTTCTATGCGGCGAGCGCCTACCTGTCACGCGAGCCCACGCTGCTCGGCAGCATGGTCGGCCAGGACATCGCAAAAGGCATTCTCATCACGGTGATACTGTTCGGCGCCGCGCTTGCAACTTTTGCGCCTGTGCTGGGCAAATCCTTCGGAGCTCTTTTCAACAAGTAATAGGGAGTGAGTGACACGCCATGCCTGTGAATGCCCCCTCCGGGCCGCATATAGGGATGATCCTGCTGTTCGCGCTGTGCAGCGTAGCCGTCCTCGGACTGCTCATGCTGCTGCCGCAGAAGATTCGTCGTCCCATCATCCGCGCCATCACGTTCCTTGGCGGCCTCTATGCGGCGGCGGAGTTCTTCCTGCCCACCTATCCTCAGCCGACTGCCGACAACCCGGAGGCGATTGGGAACTTCCTGACCCCTTCCGTTGTTCCCTTCGGCAACTTCACTAACGCCATTTTAGGGTGGACAGTGGGCCTTGGCGTCATCAACCTCTGTCAGGTTCATGGCAAGCGAATCATGAAAGGGGCGGCAGGCTCCTTCAACAGCGTGGCCTTCTTCCTCAGTCTGATCCTGATGACCTGCATCGGCATCCTGCAGAAGATTCATCCGAACCCGCTCAATAAAAACATCTACGATGTCCTTTTCACCGGCGCACTTTCCAACCTGGACGCGACGATGTTCTCCATCGTGGCTTTCTACATCGTCTCCGCCGCTTACCGCGCTTTTCGAATACGCTCGGTGGAGGCCACTCTCCTGCTGGTGACAGCCCTCATCGTGATGCTCGGCCAGATATCTATTGGGCAGTGGCTGACGCACTGGCTGCCCATGACAGGCTTCTGGCACAATATTCGCATCGAGTCGATCCGCTCCTGGATTCTGGAGATTCCCAACTCGGCCGCAACCCGCGCAATCGGCTTCGGCCTCGGCATCGGACTGCTGGCTGTCGCACTTCGCATCTGGCTCGGCCTCGAGCGCGGGAGCTACTTCGACTCATGATGCAAAAGTTAAGTGCGACGACAATTATCACGCTGTTTCCCGCCGAACATGCCGGCAGAATAGGGAAAGGAAGCTCCGCTTGAACGTACTGCGCATACTCCAACAAGTGGATCGGCGCGTCCTCTATGTGATGCTTATCATGGCGGTCACGCTGCCTTTCTTCGTGAAATTCAGGCTCCCGATGGCGATCTCGCCGCCCACCAAAGCCCTGTATGATGCTATCGAAGCCCTGCCTGAGAACAGCTTCGTGCTGTTCGGGCCGGACTACAGCGCAGGCACTCGCGGCGAAAACGGCGCGCAGACCGAAGCTCTCATCCGCCACTTGATGATCATGTGGCATAAAAAGAAGGTGCGATTCGGCATGCTGGCCTTCGACCCGCAGGGGAAGACGCTCGCGCAGGGAATCACCATGCGGCTACAGGAGGAGTACAATGCCCAGAACTATGGAATTAAAGAGGGCGTAAGCTGGGTGAACTTCGGCTATCGCGTGGATCAGCAGAATTTCGTCAGAGCGCTCGTGAAGGATGTGCCCGGAACGCTGCTGAAGGACATTCACGATAAATCGGTCGCCGATCTGCCCGTGATGCAGGGCATCCACTCGGCCAAGGACGTCGCGATGATCCTCGACGTTAATCCAACCGCGAACTATGCGATCTACATTCAGTTCATGCAGAGCCCCTACAAGATACCGATGGGCCTCGCGCCCACCGCAGTCATGGCACCCGAGGCTTTCAACTATCTCGACAGCGGGCAGCTCGTCGGGATGCTTCAAGGGCTTCAGGGAGCGGTCGAGTACGAGCAGCTACTCAACACATTCGGGCGAGCGACACGGGCCTCGAACTCTCTTTCGGCGGCGCATCTGCTCATCATAGGGTTCATCCTGCTGGGGAATATCGCCATGATTCTGGAGCGAATGAAGGGCCGCAAGGCGGGAGGTGCTGCATGAG
>JANXLO010000049.1 GCA_025355115.1 Chthonomonadaceae bacterium | reverse complement strand
CAGGGCGACAAAACCAGTAACATCGAGATTCATCCTGACGACGCGATCTATGTGGAGCGCCTGGGCGACAACGCCTTTGTCGAGATGGGCGGTGCTTTCTTCAAGCCCGGCAGGCTGGTATTCGACAAAAAGATGACGCTGACTCAGGCGATTATGCAGGCGGGAGGTCTCTCACCGCTCGCCAAGAGTCAGGAGGGCATGATCCTGCGTCATGTTGGCAACGATCCCAACAACACGGTGTTAATTCCGTTCAAATGGAAAGAGCTGCTGGCACACAAAGCCGTGGACATCGCGCTTCAGCCTGGCGACGGCGTCTGGGTCGACAGCAAGGTTCCCAGTACCTCGCCGGGCGCCCTCGGGGCCCTCACTGCGTTATTGCCGTTCGGCTCGCTTCTTGGGCGTTTCTAAGACCGATCCGGGACTCGTCGTCGGCCCCTGTTCCGGGTTTTGCTTGCACGGAACGCAGGCTAAAGGCACCTTTCAGATGCATGGTCAGGGGATGAGCATTTTTATGCCTCACGCAGTTTCAGGGGATCGAAATGAATTTTTGGCGCGCAACAGAGATACTCGGTAAGCGAAAGTGGCTGATTTTATTCAGTGTGATGGTGGCCGCTGTTCTGACAGCGGGGGCGACCCGCCTGGTAGGATCAAAATGGGTAGGAACTGTTCGGTTGGTAGTTCCCCAGAACTCTGCCATCGTTCGTACGCCTGGGGCTGCGGGCTCAACGGAAGACGCCTCCGGGGAAGGCCTGGCGGGCCAGGAAGCGTTGAAAGGCCAGATCGCGGTCTACACCGCCGTCGTTAAGAGCCGAAGTGTCATCGAGCCGGTGTTCGCCAAATTGGGTGTCACGGAGCTTCCCAAAGACTTCCTCCGTCATATCGAGATCACGGCTTCTGGACCGCGCCTCTATGAGCTGTCGGTGACAGACACTACTCCGGCGCGCGCCAAATCCCTGGCAAACGCGATCGCCGAACAGTTTGTAGAGAGATATCGAAGCCTCAATAGCGAGCAGTCGGAAAAAGGGCTGGAGATCCTGAAAGAGCAGATGCAGTTGGCCAACGTCAAGTTGGTAAGCCTGCGCAGTCGCTATGATAAGTATCGCGGCGACCATCAGATTGCGGGAACCCTGAACAACAACCTCGAACTAGCCCTGACGCGGCTAAAGGATAACCGCCAGAAGGCGGATGAGACGACCCAACGACTTGCGGAGGCGCAGGCGCAGTTGCAGGCCATGGAGGGACAGCCGCTTCCCAAGGGAAAAGTCCCTGCCCCTCCGCCCGTCAATATTGCGGCGGTTCAACTGGGTAAGGAACTCAAGGCGGCCGAGCAACACCTGACCGAACTTCGTTCGCGGTATACAGAATCCTGGCCCGAGGTGAAGAAGGCTGTCGAGAAGCGGGACGATATTAAGGGGCGACTTGAGATTGCGACTTCCAGCTTTACAGGAACCGCAGCCGCGGCCGAGAACTCCCTGGTCTCTCCTGAAGCAATTCGTCTGCTGCGCAAAAACGACATTGAGCAAAACATTGCGGGATATGCGGCAAAGCTGAACGCGCTGAACGCTTCCATTACTGCGGCTCAGGCGCAGGTAGACCTGCTCAAAGGTGTCGATGGGTCGATGAACACGCTCACAAACGACATCACGGAGCAGGCCGATATTCGCAACGCACTGGCCGGACGGCTGAGTCGAGCGCAGATGCAGCTGGATGTCTCACACGCACAGAACCCCATCGAGATCATGGATTCTGTGAACGACTTTAACCCGCCGATGAATACTACGCAGGGTCGGACGCTGAAGCTGACTCTCATCGGTGCGCTTTGCGCCCTCGTTCTGAGTTCCGCAATCGTGCTGTCTCTCGACAGTGTGGACCGACGGCTCAAAACAGTGACGGAGGCGGAATTTATTTTGCCCGTCAAAATGGTGGCCGCGATACCGCAGCACATGGGCAAAGTTACTTACGAGTTAATGGCCCGAGCCACGGAACTGCAGCCCCAATCGCTGCACGCGGAGGCATTTCGGTTTCTAGGCATGCATGTTCTTAATCAAGTGCCTCCTATGCGCTCGATTATGGTGCTGTCGGCAAAGGCGGAGCAGGGGAGCACGACATCTCTGGTCAATCTAGGTATCACGCTGGCCCAGGCGGGGAAGCGTGTCATCCTTGTGGACGCAAATGTACGCACCCCGGAGCTTCATCAGGCGTTCACGCTGAACAACACCTTCGGCTTTACCGATCTGCTGAGAAGTCCGAATCGTAAGGCGATCGAGAAAGCTTTGCATAGCACTTCCGTTGCGAACCTTCAGGTCGTCACCAGTGGCGCCACGCCGTCAAACGCGTGGGAACTGTTTCGTTCGCCGAGTCTGCTGGAGCTTTCGGACAGACTGCACGAACAGGCGGACTATGTGCTCTACGATACGCCTTCGGCTCTGATATTCACCGATGCGTACAATATGGCTCCGGTCGTCGATGGCGCTTTCCTGTGTGTGCGCGCATTCCAGCTTCTTACAGGGAGTGAGGAGCGCATTCTCGATCTTGTCAAGGCAGCCGACGTAACGATGATGGGCGGCATTATGACGGATGTCCCGGCCTCCGTCATCCAGGGCTTCCAAAACTATCAGCACTACTATGCGTCCGCTAGTGACGATAGCATAAATATGGACGACGGCCAGACGGCCACACTGGATCAACCGTTGATCGCAATCGAAAAGGGTTCCGCGGAAGATTAGCCGTTGCCCTAGGCGATATAGGGTATGCGCCAAGCTTCCTGCGGCCTATCTGTTATAGCTCCGGGTGATCAGGAGCGGTTTTTGCTCGTCATCACAGAGATCGCTCCCTTCAGACGGGCCTGATTCAGGGAAACGTAGCCCTGATACGGTTTGGTACTACTGGTTTTCTGCTGTACCGGCGGCTGGCCCTGCGGAAATGGACTCTCGCAGGGCGAATTCGGGATAATATTTTCTAACCCTTTTATCGCCAGCCGCCAATTTTTCTTTAAGGAAAACGCCGATGCAATCTAGCCTGTTGTATCTTTCGGGTATCATTTCTCTCGCCGCTGCGGGTAAGTTTCTGGCCGTCACCGGAGTGCTTAGCATCCTGGTCTTACTGAGTACCATCGTACACGGAGGGGAGCCCGTCAGCCAGGATAAAGAGAGCAAAGAGGTATGCTCCGAAAATCGTACGAGAAAACGCGTCCTGATCGTGGGAGCCGGCGACATCGGCCGTACGCTTGCAGAAGGACTGGAAGCAAAGGGCACGTATCAGGTGGTCGGGTTTGTGGATGACCAACTGGATCCTCTCGAGGCCAGTGAAGTAGTTTCCGATCGATTTCTGGGCACCCGTCGTGATACCGCGCGGTTAGTGAAGCAGTATGTCATCAATGAGGTCATTATTGCCTATGCCCCCACATGGCAGCAGCGTCTGGCAGAGCAGTTGGCGGAGGAAAGTCCGGAGGTGACCCTTCGCGTTGTGCCGTCGTCCTATGAGGCGATGATGAAACTTGGACAGGTTGATCACATAGGTGATATTGCGCTGGTAAACCTGGACACCCGCCCCTCCCGGTTTACGGAAGCGTCGAAGCGGCTATTCGACATCGTTCTGGCTGTGTCGGGACTAATTCTGTTAGCGCCCTTTGTACCGATCATCGCCTTGCTGATCAAGCTTACATCGAATGGCCCTGTGATCTTTTCACAGGAGCGTGTCGGACGCTATGGTCTGGAGTTTCCTGTATATAAGTTCCGTACGATGGAGCGGGACGCCGAGCGACTCTCAGGGCCTGTGCGTTCCTCCGGCAAAAGCGATACCCGTCTGACCCGCGTTGGGCGCTGGCTGCGGCTTTTCCGTATCGATGAGCTGCCCCAGTTCTGGAACGTGTTGCGCGGAGAGATGAGCCTTGTCGGGCCGCGCCCTGAGCGACCGAGCTTCGTCGAGAATTTCCAGAGGACGACGCCGTCGTATGCGCGCCGCCACGATGTCCGCCCTGGTATTACCGGTCTGGCCCAGGTGTGTGGGGGGTACCATACCGATGCACGAGATAAGCTGCGCTTTGATCTAATCTACGTCTCGCATCACTCCGTCTGGTACGATGTCAAGATCCTGTTCCGGACGATCCTTGTCGTCGTGCTCCCAAATTTAAAATAGAGCCTTTCTGCTCTGCCGTGGGCCATCGACTTTCACGATCATACAATGCCGGGCTTTAGATTGACCGCAGCCCGGCATTTTTACGTGTCATTTACTTACCGGGCCGCCATAAGGCCTTCAGACTAGCGCCTTTATACGCAGGAGGATACACTATGTGCGGTATTACAGGCTATCTCGGACCTCGTTCGGCGGTTGATACAGCCTTGAACAATCTCAAGCGGCTCGAATATCGCGGATACGATTCTGCGGGCGTCGCCTATCCCAACTGTACCCACGTTCAAGTCGTACGTGCCGCCGGCAAGATAGCCAATCTGGAGGGCGTGCTCCTCGCGACGCCGCACGCGGCCAATGTCGCGATAGCGCACACCCGCTGGGCCACACATGGAGGCCCCAGCGAGTCGAACGCCCATCCCCACGGCGACTGCAGTGGCCGTATAGCCGTGGTGCATAACGGGATTATTGAGAACTATGCCAGCCTCCGATCTGAACTGGTAGCCAGTGGACACCAGTTCGCGAGTGAAACGGATACCGAAGTCCTCGCACACCTCATTGAAGCCAATTTGCCTTCAGGCCAGCCCGGTCCTGAAGAGATCGCTGGTGCCATACGCGTGGCGCTGCGGCGGGTAAGAGGATCGTATGCCATCGCATTAATCTCTCAGGACGCGCCGGACATGGTCTTTGTCGCGCGCCAGGATTCGCCGCTTGTGATAGGCATAGGGGACGGGGAAACCTTTCTCGCTTCCGATATTCCTGCGGTCATGCGTTACACGCGCAAGGTGATTTTGCTGGAAGATGGAGATTTCGCGACGCTTACGAGCGAGAGGATCGGCATTACCGATCTGCATGGGGTGCCGGTGTTGCGCTTTCCTATCGAGGTTACCTGGGACGATGCGGCGGCAGAGAAGGACGGATATGAGCACTTTATGCTTAAAGAGATCCATGAAGGGCCGCGTACCGTACGCGATACGCTGCGCGGTCGCATGGCGGGCAAAGGGCGGGTCGAACTGCCGGGGGTGGCTTTTACCCCCCAGGAATGGGCAGGCTTTCAGAGGTTCGTCATCGTGGGCTGCGGGACAGCGTACCATGCAGGCGTTGTCGGCAAACGCCTGTTTGAGCAGTTGCTGCATCGCCCCGTAGAAACCGCTGTCGCCAGCGAGTTCAGATATAGCGAACCGATACTGGATGCCCAGACACTGGTTATTCTCGTGTCTCAGTCCGGGGAGACAGCCGACACTCTCGCTGCGATGCGCGCAGCGAAACCTAAGGGTGCGAAAACGCTGGCAATCGTTAACGTTGTGGGCAGTACTCTGGCTCGTGAGGCCGATGCGACGCTGTTGACGCAGGCTGGCCCGGAGATCGGAGTCGCCTCCACCAAGGCGTACCTTGCGCAGCTGACAGCGCTCACACTGCTCGGTCTCTTCCTGGTGCAAACCCGCCCTTGCGAACCCACCGGTGCAACCCAGGAGACGATCGACACGCTACTGTGGGGACTGCACGGCCTCCCGGCAGTATTGGAACGATGTCTGCAAGACGAAGCACAGATTGCCAGCCTCGCGGAATCGCTGGCGCAGCATAGCAGCTTCTTTTATTTGGGACGAGGTTACGATTACGCCATCTCCCTGGAGGCTGCTCTCAAGTTGAAGGAGATATCGTATCTGCATGCCGAGGCATATCCGGCCGGAGAAATGAAACATGGCCCTCTGGCGCTGGTAGAATCTGGAGTAGCCGTCATCGGGTTCTGCACACAACCGATTACAAACGAGAAAATGCTCAGTAATTTGAAGGAGGTGAAGGCTCGGGAGGGTACCATTATCGCGGTCATACGAGAGGGCGACAGGGTGCCCGATTGTGCAGACGCGGTGATCACCGTACCGAACGCGGCTGCCGCCTTAATGCCCATCGTCACGATGGTTTCCATGCAGCTATTAGCGTATTACGTCGCAAAGGCTCGGGGTTGTGAAATCGATCAGCCACGTAACCTTGCGAAAAGCGTTACCGTCGAATAGACGACAGGCGAACAACACTAGTGTTGTCAATCCCTCGTCTGGCCCCTGAGAGTTCACCCGCCTTTCGTGGGATAGCTGTCAGCGATAATAAGGGCATGCTAAAGACCTCATGCGAAATAAGCGGTTGTATTCCGGCGGAGAATTGGCACCGAAACGTGCCTCTACAATACACTATAGGACTTACGCGATGTTGCTCGCCGTAAATCACCTGACCTACAAAAGGTGCGCACAGCGTCCTGAATGATTGTCAGCTTGGTCTCATAACAAGACTTGCCCGTCCGACGACGCGCCACTTCTAATCGGACGAACGTGCGAAGAGAAAACAGAATGTGGTTCTTCTGCGCCACCGCAGAACGCGCCTGGCACTTCTCCACCGCACAGTACTGTTTCAGAGCCCGGTGATAGTTCTCGATCGCAAATGCCTGCCGAGCAGGTTCTTGTCGGTTCGCTTCGGTCAGTGTCAGGTCGTCTGTCGCCCAGTGATCCGCCTCGTCAAAGTCGGTCGCGATCCGAAACACCTTGACCATACCATAACCTTTGAGATGCACGATCCGATCTTCTTCGCCGATGGCAATGTTCTCAACATTCACATTGTCCGTTCGGTCGGAATCCACATGATGATTGGATTTCAGACGTGTCAGCCAACGCCAGTTCAGATCCCGCAGGTGATTGAGATTGCCTAAACCGCTGTACCAACCATCGAAGGAGACATATTCGGGAGTGAAACCGCGTTCCTTGGCAGTGGTTATCATCGCCCGGAAGTAGTCATTCTTGTCCAAGCCGCTCGTGGGTTTGTCGTAGACCCGACAATCGATGGGAAGACAAGCCCCTCCGTCGGTCCAGACGAGACTGATGAGGTTAATCCCTCGTACGGTCGCTTTGTGCTTGCCGCTCCAGTGCCAGCCGACAAGGTCCATGAAGCAGGCATGGGGTTTGTCGAGAGTGCTGTCGTCGATAATCAACAGTCCGCTTGCCTTGTTGACGAAGGGTTCGACCTCTCGCCACAACGCCTGGTTATCAGGAGGCCGTCTTGCGAGCAGACGAGTAAAAGCATCATGGGCCGGAGTGTCATCCGTCACGCCACTACACTTGGCGGCTTCGTTCCAAGAAAAGGCGGTCTGAGACGCTACGAGAAATTGGATGTAGTCGAGGTCTTCGACTTTAGGTAAAGTTGCCATACCAAATTATCGCTAAGGACAACTCCCTTTGTCAAGGCAAATTGACTGTAAGCAACATGTGCGTAAGTCCTACGAGTATTACATCCCGAGCCTTGAGATGCGATCCGCCTGCAACATACCATAGCAGGCGAGGGCCTTAGGCTTCCGATCTGCAATGCCCGCTTGCTTTTCGACCAGGCGGATGGGCTCATCCTCGGTCCAAGCGTGCAAATTCGGCGAAGCGAAACGGCTGAACCAGACTTCGTCTTGGAACCCCAATACCCACTCAGAGTGGGTATTGGCTAGATCAATCAAGCGATCTCTCCATTTTTTAAGCGTATAAGCAGGATCAGGACTGGTAATCCAATGCTTGGCGCATATCCAGTTGGCACCTAGACGCTTGAGGGCGCGACGGCTCTGGACTTCGGATATTTGAGTGCGGCTAACGTGGCTCTTCTGGAGCAGGCGCACATCGAGCCTTACATGGCAACCGGACACGCCGACCAGACGGGTGGCTGGCAAGCCTACTTTGCCGAGGCCGGACCCGTATCTCCCCAGGAAGCGACACTTCGGGAGAAGATGGCCTACAAATTGCGCACTCCGCTGGGCAAGGCGATCTACCAACGGCGCAAGTGCACGATTGAACCCGTTTTTGGCCAGACCAAGGAGGTGTTGGGTTTCCGGCACTTCTCCTTGCGCGGGCTCTCAAAGGCAACCGGTGAATGGCTGTTGATCTGCTTTGCCTACAATCTACGGCGTTTGCACGTCCTTCAAGGACTGTAATCGCGCCAAAAGCGTGGACAGAGCTACCGGGGATGGTTCCCGACAGCTCCAAAACGAGCGGACAGGGGAAACGACCAGATCGCTCATTACAAACAAACGTACGTTTTGCAATGTTGGAGAGAACGCCACGGAGTTCTCTCCGACAAGGTTCTAGAGAAGACCTCCTGTGTAGAGTAAGCGTGCTAACTTACTCTACACAGGAGGTCTTTACATTGTAAACACATTGCCAGCCATAGTCGCTTGCGAGAGGAAAGGAGTTGCTTACCTGGCTGCGCAACTGGATTTTCGCACTTCTTGGGATCGAAGAGTGGCGATGGAGACGGATTTCTCGCGAAACCCAAGGAACAGTTTCATCCTATTCATTCAGGAGAAGAGGCGCTGAATCACGAAGTCGGTTGATCCCATGGCGCAGCAACGAACGTACACTCGCTGCCTTGATCTGCAGTCGGCCTGCGATCTCTTCGAAGCTGCGATCCTCATAATACCGCAATATCAGTACCTTGCGCTGGCGTTCTGGAAGGACACGGATCGCTTCGGCCAAAGTAGCACATACTTTCTTAAAGGAGAGAGCGTGGTCCCAATCATCCCTCGGATCGTAGGAATGCGCTGGATCTACCTCGCTTAGAGAGGAGTTGAGGCTGACCTCACGTTGTTGGTTTCGCCACTGTTGGCGCACGTACGTGTAGACAGAAGCGCCGAGTTGGCGGACCAGATAGGGCCGCAGAGGCACGCCGCGCTCAGGGTTGTACGCCTCGATCAACAGGCAGAAGCGATAATAAATCTCTCCCTTGAGATCCTCACGCCGTTCGGCGGTATCGCCATATTGCCGCATCAACCGCCTTACGAGGGGCTGAAACTCCGCGTACAAGTTTTCACGAGAAGAACTATTTTGCTCACAATAGAGGTGACTGCCCCCAGATTGCCCAAACGTCGACTCGGGCAAGGAGGTGCTGCCAGATAAGCTTTGAGGCCGGGGAACGCCCACGAACGTGTTCATAATTCTCCTTGGGTCATCATACAGAAACTGCAGGGGTGAGTTTTATCCGCTTATCTTTCGCCAGCCGGACATCAAGCCGTCCTTAGAGAGTTGCAATGCACGAGTTATGCCAGCATCCGCTTACGAGCGGAACTTGCAAATTAAACAGCGTTGGTGCACGCACTGTATACCTGGATTCCTATCGCTATCCTCAATGCATATTGCGGTAGGACTACATGATCCGGTGAAAACGTAAAAAGTGGGGCATGAAAATCGTAAGTTGGATTACCACATCAAACTTGCGAGATTTGCCATGCACCCACCGGCTCTATTTTGTCGCAATATCGAATGTTCGTCAAGTGGTCTGCGAAACCAGGGCAACATTCGTGTCCACGATAGCCTCAAGCAACGCTGCCGATGCCTGACCTGTCGGAAGACCTTCCGTATCACCGACGGAACCCTGTTTCACGGCAAAAAGCACCCGCCCGAGACCATTACTCGGATCATTGTCTTGCTCTCATTGGGCTGTCCGCTCCAGGCAATTGTCAAAGCCTTCGAGATCGACGAAAGAACCGTCCCGCGCTGGCGAGAAGAAGCGGGCCAACACTGTCAGGCTTTTCACGAAGTTCAGATCACTCAGAAGACGATGGATCTGCAGCAAGTGCAAGCCGACGAGATGTATGTCAAACTCCAGAAACGCCTCGTCCTGTGGATGGCCATGTGTGTGCCCACTCGCCTGTGGTTGGGAGGGGTTCTCTCCTCCTCACGAGAGCAGGGTCTTTTGCAGAAGTTGGCCGCCATGGTCAAACGGTGCGCAAAGTGCGCTCCGATCCTTTTGGCCACCGACGGTTGGCGCGGCTATATCAAAACCTGGCAGCAGGCTTTTCGCGATGCCAAGCCAACAGGCAAACGCGGTCGTCCTTTCTTGCCCGCCCGCAGGCAGTGATCGCGCAGATGGTGAAGCAGTACAAGAAAGGCCGCGTGGTCGGCATCGATCAGCGCTTGATCCAGGGCACTCTGCCGGAGTTGATGGGTCTTTTGCCGGAAGAATGCAAGATCAGCACGGCGTATATCGAGCGTCTGAACGCGACTTTCCGTGCCCGTTGTCACAGTCTGGTCCGACGCGGCCGCGGCTTAGCCCGGCAAGCGGGCACTCTTCAGAGCGGGATGTACCTGGTGGGCTGTTTGTACAACTTTTGCACGCCGCATCAGAGTTTGCAACGCGAAGACGGTGCTTATACTCCCGCGATGGCGGCGGGATTGACCAACCACCTCTGGAGCGTGGGAGAACTGCTGTCGTATCGGTTCGCACCGCCGCCTTTTGTGGCGAAAAAGAAACGAGGGCGCAAGCCCAAATCAGAGGCACGGCTACAAGAAGGAGGCAATCGAGTTGTCACCGGATAGCGTAGCCCTACCCATATTGCGCTCACCGAGGATTAATAGGAGTATATCATGGGGACGAAGGGCTTGCCATCCGTATAACTACGTATATTTGCTGGTGAAAATGTCTATTTCGGGTCTAGTTGCCAATTGCCCGGAGAATTCCGGGCAAAAATTTCGTCTGGCATAGGACCCTATGTGGCGTCCACCAAGGAGCGGTTAGGCACGTTCTCAGAACGTGGTGCGCAGCACTCCGGCGCTGTCTGCGCTGGCTCCGATGCCGCCGGGAGTCAGGACGATCTGCGTTCCGTTGGGGCCGGATTGAACCGTCAGGCCATAGGAGGCGTTCGGGGTCAGTCCGGTTATCAGGAGGGTATGCACCCCGTTCGGGACGCCGAATGTCGTCGCAACAAGCGCCGCGCCGCTGTTGACCGGGAAGAAGACCGCCGCACTGCCGAACACGGCTCCATCGAACGCCGTGCCCTGTACACTCTGCAGGCGGGCGGCCGGAACGACTGCTGCCCCGGCATCCGCGCCCTGCAGGACGTGCAGGAAGCGGACGTTGGAGGGCAGGCTCGGGTCTTCCACCGTCAGGGTGAACCGAGTCGGTTCCATCCAGGCGACCTGGGTCAGGTTGCCCGCCGTGTAGGCCGCCGTCAGGGAGGGAGCCGCCGGGAGCAGCGTCTGTACGAACAGTTTCTGGCCACTGCTCAGGGTCTCGGTGGCCAGATTGCCGGTGATGGTCGGGGCATTCGTCAGGCACAGGTTGAACCGTTTGAACAGGCTCGCATGGAGCGAAGCAGCCCGGTCATAGACGACGATGGT
>JANXLO010000045.1 GCA_025355115.1 Chthonomonadaceae bacterium | reverse complement strand
TCGGTGTCCACATTGGCGACATCCGTCTCGTCCACCTGAACATCCACGTACATTCTGGATATGTCACCGAGTTGCACGATGCTGGTTCCGGTGGAGTTGAACGAAAGTCCAGATGTGATGAGCGTTCCCTGCTCAACGTACTTTTTGAGAATGATGCCGTCCGCGGGAGCCTGAACCTTTGTCTCGTTCAACTGCACTCTCGCATTTACGAGCTTCGCCATGGATGACGCGCCAGCGGCGCGCGCTTGAGCGATCTGCGTCTGGCGTATCGCGTCGTTGAGTCGGTCGTCCTTCGACTGCTTCAGCTTGATCTCCGCGTTTTTCACGTCGGCGATGGACTGCTGCCACTGCGCATAGGAAGCGGCGGCGTCCTGCGCCCGCAGAGGAATCTGAACACGGTTCGCCTCTGCACTTCGGAGCGCGGCGCGCACCTGCGCCACTTTTGCCTTTTCGGCCTTGAGGTCGGCGTCCAACTCCGCATCCATTGTTTCTACTTTGGCCTTCGCGCTGTTGACCTGAGATATCGAGACGTCGTAGTTGGCCTGAGCCTGATCGACCTGTGACTGCGCGATGAAGCCTCTTTTCAACAGGGTCTTCTGGCGATTCAACTGCGCCTCCGTATTGGCGGCGGTGGCCTCCGCCTGCTTGAGCGCGGCGTTTGCGCTGGCTCGCTCCTGCGGATGAGTCGCTGCTTGCATCTGCTGAAGCCGCTGCTCCTCCGCATCGAGGGTGGCCTTTGCAGTGTCGACTGACGTTGAGGTCAAATCTTTTTGAGCATCGGATTGCGCTTTCGCCGCCTGGTAGCGAGCCTGCGCAGCACGCTCGGCAGCCCTCACGGAGTTGAGCGTCGATTCTGCTGTCGCGATTGAGTTCTGACTCTGATCCTTCGTCAGATTGAAGGCGGCCATCGTCTCTTGAACCCGTGCTTTGTTGGCTGTGATGTCCGCCTGGGCAGAGTCGAACGTCTGGCGAGTGTCCGTCTGATCTATCTGTACGATCAGCTCTCCCCGTTTCACGCGGCTCCCCTCCTCCAGAGGACGACTATGCTTTTTGTCATCCTCGTTGTAGAGGTCCGGCCCGTAGCTTAGTACCCGACCGCCTGCACGGCTCTTGATGTCCACTGTGGCCCAGGGAGTAAGAATGCCAGTAGCAGAGACGGTTTTCTTGACCAGCCCTGTCGCTACCGTCGCAATACGATACTGATTCTGGCCTGCGGAGGACGAGGATTTCAAGCTTTTTGAAATCATCAGACTGCCAACGACCAGGATGGATACAACGATAATAGTGACCAGGATGCGTTTGAACATCGCCGTCTCCTTCTGTCTGCAGAGGCGAAACATAGTTTTAATAGTGAGTGCAATCCAGATGACAAGCCAGCGCTGATAGTGCGTGCCGTCGCTTGAACATCAGCGAGGCTGAAGAACAGGCGGCCTTGCGCCTGGAACCTTCGGCAGGAACACAGGATCGTTTACCCCGATGGCCCTTTTTAGCTGAGATTCGGAGATGAAAAAGTCGTAGATTGCCTGCACCAGCGAGACCCTCGCATTGACCAACTGGTTCTCCGCGAGCGTGACTTCCGGGATGTTTACCAGCTGATTACGCTGCTTCTCGAGCGCGACATCGTAGTTTTGCTGCGCGGCGTTCACGGCGAGCTGAGAGGAGATGATTCGTTGCTTGTCCTGTTCACGATTGACGTAGGACTGCTCGACGCTAAATCGCACGTTCTGCTCCAGTGCGTCGAGGGAGCGTCGATCCTGCTCCAGACCAGCTCTGCTTTCGCGCACAGCGGCACGGGTGTTGCCGCCATCGAACAGTGGATAAGAAATACCAACGAAGAACGTCCTTTGCTCTCCGGCATTTGGGTCAAGCGCATATCCTTCCGTGATGTCGGCGGTCACCGTTGGTCCGGCGTTGATGTTCGCGATGCGCACATTGTAGCCCTGCGCGTTCACCTGCTCCCGTAGCTGCTTGATATCGAGCCGGTTGTTGTAGGCGAGTCGCACATATGGCTCGAGGCCAAGAGCGTCCGGCGCGGTATTGGGGGGCTGAATGGGATCATCAGGGAGAACGACAGGCTGAGAGGTGACTACTCCCATCGAGTTCTTGAGCGATGCCTGTGAGACGCCGTAGTTTGCCTGAGCCACGAAAATCTGAGTTCTAGCATTGGCGTAGTCCGCCTCCGCTTGAAGCACGTCGGACTGCGCGGCGCTCCCAACATCTGCCTGCGCCTGGATCACGTCCCGAGTCACTCTCGCGCGGCCCGCATTGTCGATGGATTCTCGAACCAGCTCCCTGTCCCGAAGCAGATTGTAGTAGCCTTCCGTCACGGTTAAAATCACGGACTGTCGCTGATTGGCGAGGCCGTACTCGGACCCGAATGCGCTTCGTCTCGCAAACCCTACGCTGGCCTCCCGCTTCCCGGTATCGTAGAGCAGCTGACGAGCGGCGATTACATCTGTGCGAGTGTCGGAGTTGAAGCTGCCGCGCGAGGTGGTTCCCGTAGCTGAGTTGAAGCGCACTCCTGGCTGCAGGTTCGACTGGTATTGGATCGTCGGAGTCACTTGAGGATAGTACTGCGATCTCGCCTGTACGACCCTGGCATTGGCCGAGTCGATCTGCGTCTGTGCGATTGCGATCGTGTCCTGACGCGCCAGCCCTATCCGCACAGCTCGCTCCAGCGTCAGCGGCTTGGTCAGATCCGTGTCCACCGGGCCGCCTATAGTTGGATTGCGTGGCAGTCCATATCGCTGAGCCGCCGGATTCAGGTCATTCTGACCGGAGGCGGGCTGGTTCTGCAAAGGCGACACCTGGGCGGGGGCCGCGACGGCAGGATTCTGCCCGCTGGGAGCTGGCACCGTCTGCTGCGCTCTCGCCCCGGCTCCTGTCACATTGACCGAGAGAAGCGGAAGAATAAGCAGAGCGCGTTGACGGGCGGTTCGGTTCATGGAGTTTCTTTCCTTTCAAGATCGAGAAGACGGCATTGTCAGCGTCCGCGGACACGGCGGGTCATCAAATTGACGGGGTTGGTCTGTTCCTGCGCGGCTGTCCCGCTCTCATCCTTCTGGCCGGGAAGCGCTTCAGGCATAGGCCGCAGCGGACGGCCCTCGGCTGCCCGCACTTTCTCTCCCAGCTCACCGAGCATATCCAGAGCCAGAATGAGCTTCACTTGTTCGTGCTGATGGCAGCTGTCCCAGACCTTGCGAAGCGTGGCCTTGCGCAGAGCATCAGCCTGTCCGACGATCGTCTGTCCATACGCGCTAGTGTGAAGCCTTACCACGCGCCGGTCGTTGCTATCGGCGCGCCGCTCGATAAAGCCCTTCCGGACAAGCCGCTCGGCAAGCTGAGTCACGGTGGACTGGGAAACGCTGAGGCGCTCGCTGAAATCCTTCATCGTGGCGTCCGGCCCGTAGTAGACAGCCATAAGCAGACGCAACTGCGCCAGAGGGAGCGCGTCGAGCTCTGCGAGCGGCTTATCCTCGAACACCAACGCCCGCATTACGCGAAAAAGAGCCCTGCCGAGCGGCGGTTCATCCTCACTCGCTTTAGGCTTCGTCGAGGAGTGTCGAGTGGACTCATTGTCGTCGGAGTCCGCTTCAGCGATTTCCGTTAGCTTATCCTGATTATTCGGCATACCGTATAGTTTACACAGACGAACTACTTTTGTCAAGCGGAGATCATTCTGTGCGTGTCTGTCAGGATTGACGAAGCCAGGCTAGGGAAGTATTCACTGATTAACAGCTTCGAGTCGAATGTTAGCCAGTCATGCTGAGCAAGTAGCGATGAAGACGAAGTTTCCCAGACCCAGTGTCCTGATCTGATCACTGGGTCTGGCGGTGAGAGCGGTTGAGCACGATGGCTCAGGGCATGGGAGTCAGTTCGACTCTATGGGGTGCGGGCTGCGCGGAGGCAGTGATGCTCGCAAGAGTCTGCATCTCTTGCCTGTCCACATCTGCCATTTTTGTCTGGATGTCAGGAGTTATCTGTTTGCCGCCTGAGGAGTTCGGCACCTGCAAGACTCGCCATCGCTGGAAATGCAGATCGTTGTGGTGCCTCACCATTCCGAGCAGTGAATTGGCCTGCTTGTTCGGTGCGAGGGCGGGCATTGTGGCCAGGTCCACTCCTTGTTGCAGCGCGTCTCGCGACACGGTTCCCATGTTTGCCCCGTCTACGGAGAGCGCGTAGTTGGCTGCTGGCAGGTTCGTGATTTTGAGCTGGTATCGATTCAGCGTCTGTTCGATGTCGGTTGTGCCGAGAACGAGCAGTGTATCCTTGTTGTTGCCCGCATCTCTATCCAGTGGCCAAGGCAGTGCGCTGTCGGTGTGCGTGAAGGAGATGCTTCCGTTCGTCGATCCGCGCATGGCGACCCTGCTTCCCAGGCTCCGTGTGACCGTGTTGTTCGAGCCATCGATCTCGATGTCCGCCACGGTATCGGGCGCGTTCCAGGCTTTGAGCACCGCGGCTGCCATCACTACATGGCCGCCTGAGCCTGGGTGTACCCTATCTTTGATTATCAGCGGGGCAAGAGTGGGGTCTGCTACTTCGGCTCGCGCTAGCATGGCGACAAGGGGAGCATTCGTATCGGCCACCGTCAGCCCGTATTCTCGGCCCAAGGATTTGATCGCTTCGCCATATGCAGTCAGCGTGGCGTTGTAGCCGCCGGTGAAGCCCGGTGCTCGGGTGACATCGTCATACGCGGAAGCTGTGACGAGCGTGATGCGAACCCCGGGAATCTCCTTGATGATTCGATCCAGAATGTGCCTGTAACCCTGGATATACGTGTTGAATATGTTCTGGTCGAAGGCCCGATAGCTGCCGTCGTTCATGCCCAGGCAGATCGTCACGACTGTCGGATGATACGCGAATAGATCTCGATCGAGGCGCAGATCGACCGGCCCGCCCCCGCCTCCCGTCACACGGTCGCCTCCCCATCCGGAGTGTGTGAAAGTGAAGTGCTTTTTGGGGAATCTACTGACGCAGTAGGACTCGATGTAGGTCGTGTAGAGCCGCTGATCCGTGATGCTGTCGCCGTAGAATACGACGCGGTCTCCGTCGCGTAGATAGAAATGAGTCGTGGCATTGGTCGTGTGACCCGGCATGGTCTGAGCGCGGGCTCGCGGCGAGGCGAAGCCGGTCAGCAGGCCGAGAGCAAGGACGCCGAGTAGCGCCGCCCGTGGGAAAGATTTCATCTGTATCTCCTTTGATAGCTGCGGGTGAATTACCCTGGTTTTGGCCCCTCCACCGTGTCTCCGTTCAGGATACGCCGTTGGATAAAATCTGTCGTCACGTCACCGCGCCTGTAGAACGCGTTCGCGAGGATGCGCTTTTGAAAACCGATGTTCGTCCGGATGCCGGTGATCTCCATCTCCTGCAGACAGCGCTGCATTCGCGCGATCGCAGCAGCACGGGTCTTGTCCCAGACGATCACTTTCGCGAGCAGAGAGTCGTAGTAAGAGGGAACTTCGTAGCCCGGATAGATGTGAGTATCGACGCGGACGCCGAACCCGCCGGGCAGCACTACCCGATCGATGCGGCCGGCGCTTGGGGCGAAGTTGCGATCCGGATCCTCCGCATTGATGCGGCACTCGATCGCATGACCTTCCCAGCGGATCTCCTTCTGGTTGAAGGGCAGACGCTCACCGGCTGCGACCTGAATCTGCATCTTTACCAGATCGATTCCGGTGATGGCCTCGGTGATGCAGTGCTCCACCTGCAGGCGCTTGTTCATTTCCAGAAAATAGTGCTCGCCGCGTTTGTCCACAAGGAACTCCACCGTTCCTGCGTTGGAGTAGCCGATGGACTGTGCAGCCCGAACGGCAGCCTCTCCCAGGGCCTTACGCTGCGCGGCTGAAAGGGCGGTCGCTGGAGCCTCCTCCAGCACTTTCTGGTGCCTCAGATTCTGAACGGAGCAGTCTCTTTCTCCAAGATGAACGACGTGACCATGCTCATCGGCCATGATCTGCACCTCGATATGGC
>JANXLO010000042.1 GCA_025355115.1 Chthonomonadaceae bacterium | reverse complement strand
CCAAATGGCTGGGCCGATGCCCCGAGTGCGACGCCTGGGACTCCTTCGTGGAGGAGGTCTCCGTCAAGGAGAAGGCGAGTTCTCCCATCGGCTCCTCGAGCGGGTTTGGGGGCGGCGAATCGCGGGGCATAGTCCCCAGCGGAGCCGGGATGCCGACGCCTATCACTCAAGTGGAGACGACGGCGATGGAGCGTCTCTCGACGGGGATCAGCGAGTTCGACCGTGTGCTTGGAGGCGGAGTGGTTTCGGGTGGGCTGATACTTGTCGGCGGCGACCCTGGCATCGGCAAGTCCACTCTGCTGACGCAGGTGGCCGCGCGAGTGGCGGCTCCCCAGAATACTCCCCCTGCCGGAAAAAAGACATCCATTGAACCGGACGCGGACAACGAAGAAGCTGGCCGCACCGTCCTCTACATCTCCGGCGAAGAGAGCGCGCAGCAGATCAAGTTGCGGAGCGCTCGCTTGAACGCCGAGACCCCCCGCTTCCTCATCAGCGTCGAGACTGAAATTGGTCTGATCCTCCACCACCTGAACACCATTCGGCCGGCGCTTGCGGTCGTGGACAGCATCCAGACTATGTCCGATTCAGCGTTGGAATCTGCGCCGGGGTCCGTCAGTCAGGTGCGCGCCTGCGCGAATCATCTGGCTCGCTTCGCGAAGAGCACTGGTGTGCCGATCGTCCTGATAGGTCATGTCACCAAGGAAGGGAGTCTCGCGGGGCCACGAGTGCTCGAGCATATCGTTGACACTGTGCTCTATTTCGAAGGCGACAGGCACCATGCATACCGCCTGCTGAGAGCAGCCAAAAATCGCTTCGGTTCCACAGACGAGCTTGGCATTTTCGAGATGCATGAGACCGGTCTGGAGGGGGTGGACAATCCCTCCGCCGTTCTGCTCGCCGAGCGCGAGGCGGGCGGCAACGGCTCTGCCGTAGCCTCAACTCTGGAGGGTTCACGTGCGCTGCTAGTCGAGGTGCAGGCCCTGGTGTCACGCTCCAACCTGCCGAGTCCGCGCCGTACGGTGACGGGCATGGATCCTAACCGCATCAGCATGATACTCGCGGTGCTGGAGAAGCGAGTCGGGCTGAAGCTCGCGGAGCAGGATGTTTTCGTGAACGTCGCAGGTGGGATCCGCATTATGGAGCCAGCCGCCGACCTCGCGACCGCGCTCGCCATCGTGTCCAATTTCCGGGAACAGCCAGTCCATCCGACTACAGTTCTGGTGGGCGAAATCGGCCTAGCAGGTGAGGTTCGGGCAGTCGCCCAGGTGGAAAAGCGGCTTCGTGAGGCGGCTCGGCAGGGATTCACTCGCGCCGTGGTCGCTAAACATAATGTCCACAAGCTGCCGAAAGTACCAGGGCTCGAGGTCGTGGCCGTCGCCTCCGTCCCCGAGGCACTGCGAGTGGCTCTCCTCCCCCTCTCAACTAGTTGATGCCCAGGGCTTAATTCTTGGCTGACCGTCAATACAAGCTACGATGCAAGCGTGGCACCAACGATTAACTGCACGAAGACATAATTAGGGCTGTTTTGGCTTTCGGAGGAGTTCACTCCGCCGAAAGCCCAAAACAGCCATGACGCGTCGCTTTCAACCTTTAAATGCTCTCAGTCCTCACCCCCGTTGACAAAGTTCGTGCAATGCACTAAAATAGGCCGAAGTTCATCATCCACGTGAAACCACTTGGCCACGATCATGGAACATATCGAACCTGTCTACCGAAAACTCCACGAGGACTTGACGTCGCAAGCAAGCTGGTGCGCCAGATCCTGACGTGAATGCCTCGTATTCTGGACTGCCCTTTTGAGAAAAACATGTCTTTTCTAAAGTGCATCAGCGATATTTTCAACCCTCTGCCCACTCAAACTGAACTGCCACCTGCCCCGGATAAAGGCGCCTTGGCATTCGAGGCATACAAGCTTGAGTACGAGCAGGCAGCCGCACGGTACGAGAACATCTACAAGGCAGTCTGGCAGAACTTCTCCTACATGGCGTTGGTCTCCGGTGCCCTTCTCACCTTCGGCAAGGAAACAATAGGGCTGGTCATCTCCGGTTTCCTCGCCTGTCTGCCACTGATATTCTGGTACTGGAGCACCTATGAGCCGCTGAACAGATATGGCGAAGGAGTGCTCCAGACACTTAAGAGATGCGAAGCGAACATCAACGAGCAGGCGGGCATACCGTTATACCGACAGTTGGATCACTACACTAGCTTCGCGGATGGAAAAGCGTCGGAGCCATTGAGCGCAAAGAAGTCCTCCGTAACGAGACGCATCTTCATCGCTGCAATAGGTGAGATCGCGCTTGCTTATCTGTTCAAAAAGAGCGTGAACACCCAACTGGGCAGCACTTTGACTGGACTGCTCATGCTGGCTATAGGGATCTACTTCTTCGTCGTGTTGCTGGTGTCGTTTCAGCGTGAGGACAAACACATTAGCGCTCACGCCAACATTCGCGGAGGAATGGCATGTCTTCACGCCATAGCTCTCACTCTGCTGCTCGGCTTCTTGTTTCAGAGTTTGGGCATCGCGGTCACACTTCCCAATGCGATCAAGCCTGCGAGCCCGGAGAAAACGACTTTGAACGTGAATATCCAGGGTATCAGCTCTCTGGTGGATCGCCAAAATCAGATGAAGAATCAGCTTGACAACACCTCACAGCAGCTGAAGCAGATGCAGCAGGCTCTCGAGGATATCAAGCAGCAGACGCGTTGAGAGCCCCACTCATCAGTCAGGACACTCCATGACTCCGCCGCCCGAATACCCGCCCGTCTCCTATCGAATCGACCAGATAGAGGCGCTGTTGGATGTGATGTGCTCCGTCCTTCAAGAGACCAACGCTGTCTATCTCAGTGTGCCTCTCACCTCCGGCCGACGGATGATCGATTGGAAGAAGTCCGCCACTCAACTCCCCTCTCCCTCGTCGCCAGAATATAGCTCCGAACTAAAGCGACTTGTCATCGACCCAAATCGAGAACACGTTCGAGAGCTGGTAAAACAGCTGCGACGTGACCACAATGAACCGATAATAAATCCTTCTGCGGTTGGTGATCTCATTGGCTGGAATCAGAGCGACTATCGTTTTTTTTGGGGCCGAGTGATAGAACGATTCGCGGCAAAAGTACTGCTCGTGGAGGGATGGCAATACAGCAACGGATGCACCTACGAATTCCTTGTCGCGGGCCGTCATGACAGACCTGCATGCGATGAGTCGGGCAGTCCCATCTCGGTGAACGAAGGCAAAAAGCTCATTCGACTCTCCATTTCCGAAATGACCGAGTGCGGGTTGCCAACGGATTTCCTTGAGTCGGTAATAGCAGATTTAGTCAAGCTTGCAGCACGGGGCGGTGAGGTTGATGCTGAAGAAAAGGATTATCGATGAACGAACTGCACTACAAAGACGAAGGCCTTGACCAGTTGAGCAGGAGCGGCAATGTCGCGCAGTTCGTCAGCTTCGACCCCTCAGTGACTCAGAGATTTTCACGTGTGATTGGATATGAGCCTAATTTTCGTTTCGAGTCGCTGCGGGTTGCTGTGGACGCACTGCTGAGATCGCCTGAAGGCGCAGTGAACGTACGGAGCTTTGCCCCCGACAGTCCGAAGGGGCGCGATTTCTTCTATGGATTGAGCGGCGCAGATGCAGTGATCGACAAAATCACACAGCTTTCAAACGCAGGCCTCCACACGATCATCAACGAAACAGTGGAGGTCACGGACGGGGGCGTGTCCGGGGTGATCTTTGGCGATTTGATAGAGTTTGCACCGGGAGACACGCCGCGTTGCGTGGAGAAGCCCGGCACCACTGCCTTGCAGCGGTCGCAGGGCCTGCGGTTCCTGGAGACTGTCTACTCGTTCCGTCCCGCGCTGGACTACCCACTTACGTCCAGGGTCGAGTTCAGCCTGCATCCACTCCGACGCGGATACAACAACGAACATACCATTCTCTGGGAGATGCAGGACGACGACCCGGCTGGCATGCAGCAGGAACTCAACTGGCCCAATCGCTTCAGCCGATTCATTGGGGACAAAGCGTTCGGGCTGATGATCGCCGATCTGCTGGGAATGAATGTTCCTCGAACGACTGTTATCTCCCGTGGCATCGCGCCGTTCAGCTTCGGACGCCCCACCGGAACAGGTGAGATGTGGATACGCACCTGCCCAATAGAGCAAGTGCCGGGGAAATTCACGACTCAGCACGGCTGGATGGATCCCTTCCAGCTCCTTGCGGTAGAGGATCCCGAAGGCACGGCGATAGCCTCCGTCCTCGCGCAGGAGGGGGTGGAGGCGCGGTACTCAGGCGCACTGATCGTAGGAATTGGCGAGCGTCCGATCATCGAGGGCGTGAGTGGAATGGGTGAGGAGTTCATGCTGGGCCAGGCCAAGGGCAAGCTGCCTGCCGAAGTTGTTGCAGCCGTAACAGTCATCCATGACAGCCTGAAGACCCAGCTCGGACCTGTAAGATTTGAGTGGGTCTATGACGGAGCAAAGGTATGGGTGGTGCAGTTGCATCGCGGCATGACACTCAGCTCGGAGGGCGTCATCTGTCCCGGCGACCCAGCTCGCTTCCACGATTTTGCAGTGGAGAACGGACTGGAGAAACTGAGGGAACTCATTGAAAAAGTTCTAACCACGCATGAGGGCATTATTCTCATCGGCGACGTTGGCGTCACGAGCCATTTCGGCGACGTGCTGAGGAAAGCGAAAATACCCTCCCGAATTCAGTCACGCACCCTTGGAACTTTAGCCGTATAGTATCGCTTACGACAGTTCAAAAAATGAGCCGATTCACTGTGAATCGGCTCATTTTGCACGCTTTGCGACTGCGATTGCTATTTCGTGACGACGATGTTTTGCGGAGCCGAAACCACTACGCGCTCGGGATTGTAGTAAGGATAGGCTTTGCTCAGCGGCGTCTTAGCTTTGATCGGATACTTGGCGCGGAGCTGATAAGTGACAACAAGTGTCTCGCCGGGGCCAAGTTTCTCGATGTAGAGAATCACCTGCCGCGCCGCGACAGTGTATTTGCTGATGGTCTGCTTCGCCACTGCGTCCTCCAGCTTCTCGGGGTTAACCGTGAATCCGGGCGGAACTCCGACGTCGATCAGGGGCATCTCCGCTATGCTCGTGGTCTGGTTATGGACGGTGACTGTGACGGTCGCGGTGTCGTCCTGAGCGAGCGTAGTCTTGTCGTACTCCACTTTCAGCGAGAGTGGCTCGAAGCCAGGTCTCGGAATGGGCGCGTCCGTCCATGGCTCGTAGTAGCGGCCAGCGATCTGGTAAAGTAGCGATCCTTCTCCCTCGTAGGCAAGAGTCACTTTGTTGGCGTCACCATCGTGAATGAACTCGGCCAGATTGACCTGTCTCATGACATCGCTGTCCTCGGCTGTGATCTGAACTGTGCCAGCTTTTTGCCCGTTCGCGAGGATCGTGACCGTTCCTTTGCCGCCCCCGCCTGCATTCCGGCTGGCGTAGAGCAGGGATTTCATGCTCCACACTGTTCCCTGCGTGGACGACCATGTGCCGAAGCTGTCCTTGCTCTGCACGAGATAGGTGAGCACCTTCGTGGTGAAGCCTGGGTTGCGACCCCACTTCACCAGCCCAAAGGCGGCGAGCCCTGTCGTCTCTAGGTCGGCCCCCTCTCCCTTCGCGCCGGTGAATGTCTGCGTATCGCTCTGCCACCAGGCGGCCTTCTCGTTCGTCTTTGCAAGAGCGATCAGACCCTCTGCGAACTTCGCGGTGGTATCAGCTTCGCGCTCCACTTTCGTGAGCAAGTTCAGAATGACCCCCAGCGTGTAGGGATCCTTCGCCTCAGCGCCATGCTCCTTGACGTATCCGATCCCCTTCATCACCTGCGGCCCCTTGTAGCCGCTCTCCGCGAGCGCCCAGGCGACGTAGGCGGTGGAGCGCAGAACGCCCGACTGCCTGTTGATGATGCCCTCTGCGATCCCCTGCTCCTTTTCCTCCCAGGTCCCGTCAGGACGCTGCTTGGAGGCCAGCCAATTCTGTGTTCGCGCTATTACCGCCGGATCGACCTCATGCACTTTCGCCATATCGCTGAATTCGAGCAGGCCGTAAGCGGTGAGCATCTGATGGGCAGGCTCGTTGCCAAACCAGGAAAAGCCGCCGTTTTTGCACTCAAACGTGACCAACCGCTGATAACCGAC
>JANXLO010000031.1 GCA_025355115.1 Chthonomonadaceae bacterium | reverse complement strand
AGTCGTTTGCCCTCTTTATAGCCGAGCGTCTCGGAGGCCCGGCGACTTATACCGCCAAGCGTGGCAAACAGAGCCTCGGGTGCAGACATGCGCATCTAACTATTGGTTCTGAGGAGGCTGAGAGATGGCTGAAGCACATGTTCCAGGCGATTGACGAGGTTGTCATTGCTGAACCCACGCGACAGCGGCTGCACGACTATTTCACAGAGACTGCCCGTGCCCTCACCGATCCCTACATTCCGCTCTATCAACTTCCTCTTGAAGAGCTGCGAACGAAATTGGAGCAGAACCCCTCGATCGCCACTGTCTCCGATCTTGGCCGCACGCTCTTGAGCGAAGCCGTGCGCCGATGGGACATCGAGCGAGTGGCGCTGCTTCTGGAACACCACTCGGATGTCACGGTGAGAGATCGTCTCGGGCACGATCCGCTGTATCACACCGTTACGGCGATGCCGGCTGCATCGGAGGCAGATGGAAGCGCCGTCGTGGCGCTTCTCCTGCACCACGGCGCGAACGTGAATGGGCAGAGCGGGCCAGGGCACACCAGTCCACTCCATATGGCTGCCAGGCGAGATCATGTCGCTATCGCGAAGGTTTTGCTTGAGGCCGGAGCGGAGATCGAGATGAAAGACTCGAAGGGAGAGACCCCTTTGCGGCGAGCGGTAAACTGCGGTCAAATTGGAATGGTACATCTCCTACTTTCGCGCGGCGCCGATCCCATGAGCAAGGACAAAAAGGGGTGCACACCAATCGCCGTTGCCCGCCAGGAACCTATCCTCAAAGCCCTACAAGAGTTCGCCAAACCCTTGTAGCCCATCCACGCTGGAATTCCTCCCGCTGGAATCCAGTGGTTTTCAACCCTGACTTCCTGCGGGAGCGACAGAGCTTACCGGTAGGGGAAGAGGGCGAAGCGGAGGAGAAGCCAGGCGCAGAAGACACCGCCTATGCTTGCGAGGAAGTTGACCACGTCGTTGTTGACCCAGCGGAGGCCACGAATCAGCTTGTTTGGAGCGCCCTCTGTCCGCGGGCATTCGGTGGCTTCTCCTGTCAGTGAGTCGCGATAGAGAGCCTGCACGCTGGCTCCGAGTATGCTGTCGAGCAGGCTCCCTAAAAAGCCTGCCCAGGCGACTACGACGAACTCCGCAAGGTTGAGGTGCCATACGAACCAGCCCGCCAGGGTGATGACCACGCTGCCGATGAGAGCAGCGAAGACGCCGAGGGACGTGATGGCACCGGACGTCCCGGCGGCCACTCGCTTCCAGTTCGAGAGCAGGCGGGGATCCGAGGAGGAGAGGCCCCCGATCTCCGTCGACCACGTGTCCGCGTTGACGGCGGCGAGCGCGGCGAGAAAGAGGAGGAGCAGGTAGCGCGGCGTCTCCAGCGACCAGCGGTGGCCCAGGGGCTGAAACAGCAGAGCGAGCACCATCGCCGCGCCGCCGTTGGCGAAGACCTGCGCGGCGTCCCTCGTCGCGCCTTTTGCGGAGGCCGATACCGCCTGTGACTTGCGCTTCCTGCCGAACAACGACAACATTGACGACGTCAGGAAAAAAACGAGCAACGGCACCAGGAACAGACCGCCGCCAAAGCCGAAGACGCAGAAGCCGACGACGGCAGTGGCGATAGCGCCGCTCAGATTGAGCAGCCTCAAGGCGAATGCAAGCCCTGCGAATCCGACCGCGAACAGCAGAGCCATCCAGAGTTCCGGTTTGATGAAGTGCGACGCGAGTGTGGTCATAAAGTGGTCATTTCGTCAGGCCGCGAGAGGTAAAAGGGTCGCCGCGCAGGGTGAACCTCCAGGGAAAATCCTGCGCCTTCGAGATGCCGATTCGAGGCGTCGCCATGATGTCCTCCGGCCTTACGGCAGTCACCGGCGACGCGATCCAGAGTTTGGAGCCGAGCGTCATGTCCCAGCCGTTCATAGTGCGATCCAGCCCGAAAGCCTGACAGAGTCGTCCCGGCCCTCCGCAGAGCGCCTGCCCATTGCGAACTCGCGCTCGCTCCGCCGCTATCGGGTCTTCGGGAGCGGCTGTTCCCTCGTTTAGACCGCGCCGGAGGCTCAGGAGTTCCGTGCCGACAAGCGGTTCCAGTGCCCGAATCAGCACTGCCTCTCCCATTCCCTCTATACCCGTCACCACATTGAGGCAGTGATGCGCCCCATATGTGAAGTAGATGTAGGCATGACCCGGCGGGCCAAACATGGGTGCGTTGCGCACGCGCTTGCCGCTGAAGGAGTGGCTGGAGGGATCGTCCTGCCTGTAGGCTTCCGTCTCCGAGATGCGCCCCGCGACCGCTCCCTCAGGCAAGACGCGCACCAAAACGCATCCGAGTAGCTCACGCGCAGCGGTCACCGCATCCCTGGCATAGAATGAGCGTGCAAGAGGCATCCCGAACTTTGCCAATGCCTCCTCCGCGTTCATTTGTCCCCCTTCGACTGCATCAACTAATGCGCCACATAGTAGAAGGCCAGGCCAACGATTACGTAGACCGCCAGAAGCTGCGCGCCCTCCAGCCAGTGGCTCTTGCCGTCCATCGAGATCAGCACGGCGATCGCGGCGGCGGCTGTGATTGAGATCAGCTCATAATTGCTGAACAGGATCGTGACGGGATGCCCCAGCAACGGGCTGATGAAAATAATGAGCGGCGCGACGAACATCGCGATCTGTGTGCTCGACGAGATGGCGATGTTGAGCGAAATATCCATCTTGTTCTTCGCTGCCATCAGCACCGCAGTGCTGTGCTCCGCCGCATTGCCGATAATCGGGAGCAGAATCACGCCCAGGAAAAGCTTATTTATATGCCACTGTGCGATCACTGGCTCGATGCTGTGCACCAGCACCTCACTCTCGTAGGCAACCAGCACCGTGCAGCCGATCAGCACCATCAGCGCGGTGCTGCGCTTCCAGACAGGCGGCTCCGCTTCCTCGTCTGTCCCGCCGCTGAACAGGTTCTCGTGGCTCCAGAGCGAGAAGATCAGGCTGCCGACGTAGACGACCATCAGCACTCCCGCTACGCCCATGCTGAGTGAGGAGATGCGGGGATCGGCCGCCGTCTCAGCAAGACCCCTTTCGCGCACGAACAGAGCGGGCACCAGCAGCGCCACGACCGCAAGGGCTAGCAGAGTTGCGTGGCTCTGCGCGACGTCCTTGTTGAACAGCTGCATCTTGTGCTTTAGCCCGCCAACAAGAACCGACGCGCCCAGCACAAGCAACACGTTCCCGATGATAGAGCCTATCAGCGACGCCTTGACTACCGCGATCTGCCCGCTCCGAACCGCGACGATGCAGATAATAAGCTCGGTCGCGTTTCCAAAGGTGGCGTTGAGCAAGCCGCCTACTCCTGGCCCCAGACACTTCGCCAACTCCTCCGTCGCAGTGCCCATAAATCCCGCGAGAGGGACGATTGCCAGAGCGGCTATCGCGAACACCCACCCCTCGGAAACGTGCATAAAGTGAAGCGCAATGCTGATCGGCACAAAGATCAGCATCGCGAGCATCCATCGCATAAAAATCTCTCCCAATTCAGGTAACCTGAAACTCAATCTCGCACGGCGGCATTTTCTTCGTCAGCCAGAGGTATTCCTGCCGAGCCGCGCAGGAACCGGAGGGCCGGCAGGCGAATGAACAGGCAGGGAGTCCATTCTCTACTACGAGGAGTGAACGCAAATGTCTCTGCGGGTCGGGGTGTTGACGGTGAGCGACGGCTGTGCGCGGGGGGAGCGGAAGGATCTATCCGGGCCTATTCTCGCCGATGCGCTGACGGCAAATGGCTTCCTGGTTGCCTTCACCGCCGCCGTGCCGGACGAAATTCCGGTCATAGCCAGCCTACTTACGACATGGTGCGCTGGCGACTGCGACCTGATAATGACGACGGGGGGCACCGGCTTTGCGCCGCGGGACGTCACCCCGGAGGCGACCAGAACTGTCATCGAGCGTGATGCTCCCGGCCTTGCCGAACTCCTTCGGTGGACCGGCTATCAGAAGCTCGACCGGGCCGTCCTCTCACGTGGAGTAGCAGGCATTCGTGGTCGCACTCTTATTATCAACCTGCCGGGCAGCCTGGGAGGCGTCCGCGACGGCCTTGAAGTCCTGCTTCCCCTACTTCCCCACGCCCTTGCACTCCTCCATGACGAGGCTGTAGACCACACTCCATCTTCCTCCGTGCCTACGATAGAGGCTCTTCAGCGCTCACCAGAGTCCGAGCCGCAAGCCGTGATCGCTGAGCGTGTGCGGCAGGAAGCCCCGCCGCACACGGTGGTCGTGATGGAGACGAACCTGGACGACTTCTCCCCTGAGTTCTATGAGGTGCTTCTGGAGCGGCTGTTCGCTCAGGGAGCCGTCGATGTGTTCTTCACGCCTATCCAGATGAAGAAGTCTCGCCCCGCGACTCTGCTCACTGTCCTCGCCCCGCCGGACAGAATGGAGTCACTGGCGCGGACGCTCTTCGTCGATACTTCCACCTTTGGCATTCGCTACACTACCATGAAGCGCCTGACGCTCGAGCGCGCATGGGAGACTGTGTTGACGCAGTACGGACCTATTCGCCTCAAAGTCGGCCTGCTGGGTGGCCTTGAGACCTCTGCATCGCCCGAGTACGAAGAGGTCAAAGCCGCCGCTCGCCTTCACAATGTCCCAGTAAAAACAGTCTATCTCGCTGCCCTCCGCGCCCGGACGGTCATATCCTGACGCTGTCTCTTTCTGGCTTCGGCATGCCTCGCCAAGCAAAAAGAGAGGGCTGGAACTCGGAGGCAGCAAAAAGGCGAGACGCATTTCGCATCTCGCCCGGTCATTTCGAGGCTTCGCAGAAAAGCCTACCAGCGGTCGCCGCCGCCCATGCCGCCGCTGCCGCCACGGCTTCCGCCACCGCCGCCGCTGCGTCCGCCTCCTCCACCCCCGCCATAGCCGCCCCCGCCGCCTCCGCCGTAGCCTCCGCTGCGATTGCCGCCGTCACTGCCGCCGTAGCCGCCTCCGCCGCCCGTGCGCGGGCGGTCTTCACGCGGTTTGGCCTCGTTGACCGTGAGAGTGCGGCCGCCCATCTGGGTGCCGTTCAGCGTGTTTATCGCCGCAGTCGCCTCGTCGTCATTCTCCATTTCGATGAATCCAAAGCCCTTGGCCTGTCCCGTGTAACGATCGGTGATGATCGTGGCGTCCTTGACTACTCCCGACGCGGAAAATAGCTGCTCCAGATCTTCCTCTGTTGCCGAGTAGGGCAGGCCGCCCACATAGATGCGCTTTGCCATTGCAAAGGTCCTTCTTTCCTTCCCTGCGCTTCTCAAAATGAACAGTCAAGATAAACAGCCAAGTGAAAAGTCAATGGATAGGAAAATGTCATGCCACCGAATCACAGCGAGTTCGGTGGCGGGATAATGGCGCGAAGCCTGTCAGCGTCTTCACGATC
>JANXLO010000019.1 GCA_025355115.1 Chthonomonadaceae bacterium | reverse complement strand
CCCATTCTCGACGCGCAGATAGGGCTGCGGTACCCCGCCACCGTCTATGACCCCGCCAATTTTCTCTACGTGCAGATTTTGGCGACACTCTCCTGCTACACTTTCGTCCTCGGCTACAGCATGGTCAAAAGCCGCACCGGGCGATTGCTAATGGAGCAGGCGGAGGAGATGCCGCCCACCTCCTCGGTCATCGCTGCCCAACGGGCCGCTTTTATCATTGGCGGCCTGTTTCTCCTTATGATGATCGCGCTTCTGATCGAATTCAACGCGCTCACGCTCAATTTTGCGGACAATAGGCAGAACTACGGAATAGCGCAGATCAGCGGCGGTCTAATTACGCTTAGCGTCGGGATCGCCTCGCTGTTTCTGTTTATGGGCATCATGATGATGCGTTGGACCCATCGCCTGGGCAAACTTGGGTGGATGGTATCGCTCGCTTATCTCACCGTGAATGTTCTTGTGACCAATCGCTCGTTCGTCGGCACGGAACTGCTGCTCTTCGTTCTCACCTATTTTCTTGTGCAGAATCGCCTGAAGCGCAAAATCTCCCCAGTGAAATATCTTCTGGCTCTCACTGGAGTTGTCGTCGTCGGGGTTGGCCTCACGTTCGTGCGCAACATCGGGGCGAATGAAATTGACGACCCCAACCGGCCGCAGTTGAATGCTGCGGTCGCTCCGGTGGCCTATATGGCAGTTACCTTCGACATGTCGGAGCTTTTCCAGGAGACCGTCAAGAAGACCAATAGCTTTGAGTTTGGCGCATCTTGGCTTGAAGACATCTTCTACACCTACCTGCCACGATCCGTGTTCCCCGACAAGCCGGTCAAGTACGGGGTGTTCCGTGTGCAGGATCAAGTAATTCCCTCCCTGACACCAGAGAGCGGCCTATTCACCAGTTCCTACCCTATCGGAGCCTGGGGGGAAGCTTATATAAACTTCGGGCCGCTTGGCGTGCTTCTCACCCTATTCGGGTTAGGCGCTCTGCTAAAATTTCTCTACACGCGAAGTCTTGAGCTGGTATATGATCGGAAAGTGAACTGGCCTAGCATCCTCTTCATGATTCAATACGCCGTCCTTGGCCTTAACCCGACGAACTACATGCGCTCGATCGGGCAGTATCTTTTCGGCTTGATCTATCTGAACGTGGTGCTGTGGGGCAGCCTGCGGCTTATTCTCGGCATGGCGAATGTGCTTGAAGCCATGTCACCCGCTCCGCCTCAGGCCGCATCCGAGGTGATACAGGCTCCATGAACAGCGCACCTACCGAGGTCATCTCGCCAGAATCCGCTACGCTGAACACTACTGCTCCAAGACTTGAGTTTCTCGACGGTCTTCGCGGCGCAGCGGCGCTCTATGTCGTGCTCCACCACATCGAGCGGCATCTAACGATCGATTCGAGGCCCGTCCGTATCGCGAGCGGCCTCTTGTATTTCGGTCACTATGCCGTCAGCGCCTTCATAGTTCTCTCCGGCTTCTGCCTGATGCTCCCTATCGTGCGCGGGGACGGAAGGCTAAGGGGCGGGGCGGGCAGGTTTTTCCAGCGCAGGGCAAGGCGCATACTGCCCCCCTATTTCCTCGCTCTTCTGCTGTCCCT
Organism: Chthonomonadaceae bacterium; assembly: GCA_025355115.1. GTDB lineage: Bacteria > Armatimonadota > Chthonomonadetes > Chthonomonadales > Chthonomonadaceae > JANXLO01. The sequence goes on along the minus strand of JANXLO010000019.1, from coordinate 470 downwards.
TCTGCTGATTGCCTCGGTAATCGGCGCCCCAACTGAGACGTGGTGGAGATTCAGCATCGACGGAGGCGTCACGCGCAGCGACATCATCTCCCATCTGCTTCTGCTTCAGGACTACTTGGGCGGGACAAAAATCAACTATGTCTTCTGGTCAGTCGCGACAGAGTGGCACCTCTATTTCCTCTTTCCTTTGATCGTCTGGACGTTCAGGCGCGCTGGAGCGGGGCGAACTGCTCTGGCCACTGTCTGCATATCCTTCGTTGCAACCGTTTTCACTCTTCGACGGGACTGGCATTTCGAGATGCTGGGGCAGTTCGCCCTGGGTGCCTATGGAGCGCACATCGCTTTCACCTCCGATGCGTTCTGGGTGCGCCAGCGAGAGCTGATTTCGTTTGCAAGAGTTGCCATATTCGGGCTGCTCGGCATGGCAGCCCTGGGCTTCGCAGGCAGGCCGCTTCGTACGAGGCGCTCGA
>JANXLO010000008.1 GCA_025355115.1 Chthonomonadaceae bacterium | reverse complement strand
CATCGTAGATTATGCCCAGAAGGTACTGCGCCTCCGCCTGAGTCTCCGCGTCCGGCTTTGTCTTCAGGAGATCCGTCAGCACCGCTGTCGATTCGGCGGGCTTTTTCGCGTCGAAATAGAGCTGCGCCACACGGAGCATTCCCTTCGCGCGCTCGGCGGGCGGTGCGCTTTTCAGCGCCGCCTTCAGCTGCTCGGGATCGGTGGTGGAGGAGACGATGCCCGACAGCGCCCTCTTTGCCTCAGCGGCCTCGGGGGCCGTCGGATAGGCGGCAACAAGGGCGCGATAGCCAGCCAACGCGAGATCGTTCTGCTTCGCCGCCGCATAGGCATCGGCGGCTTTCAACTGCGCTTTGGGCGCGAGAGGATGCTTGGGGAACTTCACGACGAACTTCGTAAGCAGGGGCGCGGCCTCGGCGGGTCGGTTCTGCGCCAGTACCGCACTGGCGCTCCAGTAGAGGCCCTGCGCCGCCACATCCGTCTCATTGGAAGCGGAGGCGATCTTGTAGGCGTTGGCCGCAGGCTCGTACTGCTGCTGACGATAGCGCGCGTTGCCCAGACTGAGCGCCGCACGATAACGCTGCGGATCGGCTGGAGGGAGACGGTTCAATGCAGATTCCAGCCGGGTCGACGCCGCGCCGTAGTCCTTCAGCTCCAAAAGGGCCTGAATCAGGCCATCCTCGGCGTCTGCGCGCTCCTGCACACTGGCCTTAAGGCTTCCCTCGTTGAGCAGCCGCTCAAAATCGGAGCGGGCGTCACCATATCGCTTGGCGTCGAGATCCAGCTGCCCCAGCAGGAGCATAGCCTGCGTCCGATCGGGCGTCTTGCTGCCGCGACTGATGAATTCGCGGAACCGGTCGCGGGCGACGTCGTTGCGGCTCAGGCGCAGGGCGGACAGGCCCGCGCCGTAGTAGGCCGCGTCGCCGAACTTGCTGCGGCCATAGTCGCGAAAGAGCTTCTCGTAGGCGTCCTCCGCCTGCTGGTACCGCTTCAGGTTGAAGTCGGACTGTGCGAGCCAGAACCACGCGTAGGGCGCCTGATCCTGGCTGAGGCTGGTCTTGGTCACCGCCTCCAGAGGCACAGTCGCCTTCTCGTACTGCTTATCGTAGTAGGCGGCCTCGCCAAGGCCCAACTGCGCCAGGGGCAGGATGGCGGGGTCCTTGCCTGCGATAGCCTTCTCATAGGCGGGAACAGCCAGGGAGTACTGCTTCAGTTCCGCGCGGCAGCGCCCCAGCACGAAGGCGGCGGTTGAGGCTTTCGGATGCCTGGGTGCGGCGGAGAGAAAGGCATCCAGTTTCTGCGCAGCCTCGGAATACTTTTTTGCGTCGAACAGAGCGGAGGCAGCCGCGAGCTGCTCATCGGGAGGCTCGGCCAGGACAATGCCCGCCGGAAGGCAGGCGGCTCCGACCAAAAGGAGGGTCGCCAGTTTTCGCATATCTCAAAGTCTCCATTTTCTAAATCTGATGCGGAGAGATCGCTCCGCAGGGCGCACCTGTATGCGGCTTAGACACGAATAAGGTGAGGGTGTTGCAAGGGAGGGCATCGCCAGAATTATCGCCTGCCGACAGCGATCCTGACATTATGATGCGTCATAATAGATACGAGAACGGCCCAGGCGTGTGACGATTATAAGGGAGCAGACATGATTCGATTTCAACAAGGTAGAGCGTTTGCGCTGGCTGGCCTGCTCGTCTCGCTGTCCGGAGCGATACTTGGGCAGGCTGTGCCGGGCTCTACGCCGAAGCCGAAATTTCAGAGTGATTTCTTCGGGGAGATGCCGCGCGTCTTCTGTATCGTGCAGAAGATCGACCTCAAACGGCGCTTTCTTACCATTAAGCAGGACGGCAACGGCAAAGTGCGCGAGATCCCAATTCGTGACGACACCGAACTGCACTTCCGCGACTCGTGGGGCGAGTTGGGCGACTATTTCCCCGGCCAGCACGTCATGCTGTTCCTCTACGTCGACGATGAGGGGAACTGGGCCTATCCCCGCGCTGTTCAGGACGAGATACATGTCTCGGCCAGACACGGGTGGTTCGCAAAAGTGGTTACGATAGACCCGCTGAAGCATGTGATTTCGACTCATCGAGAGGAGAAGAATAGCAAAGGGGAAGTGACGAAAAGCATCGATAAGGAGCTTCTCTACGCCCCGGACGTCAAGGTCTGGAAAGGCGATTCTCCGGGCGGGATCGACTCGCTGAGCGTGGGCGATGAGGTGATTCAGCAGATGACGGAGAAGAACGGTCTGCTGGCAGCGACGGAGATTTTCGATCGCAAAGGCGACGACGCAGTGCGAACGAGCCAGGAGGCCCGGCACCGCTCGGATCAGGATCGTCTCGGCCTCCCCGCAAACGTAACCGATCTCGAAACGATCTCCGGCTCACTCCTCGTCACCGTGGCATGGAGCGGAGCGGAGAGGGCCAAAACTCTCAAGCCCGGTGACGCGATCACGCTTACCCTAATCGACGGAGGTAAGCCATTCGCCGCTCTAGTCGGAGAGATTCAGAGCGTGGACAGCCGGATGCGTGTCCAGCTGATCGTAAACGCCAGAGTGGCAAGCCGCCTCGCATTAGGGCAGCCGCTCAGGCTCTTTCTGCCCGGAACCGGCCCTGCTCTGCCTACGGGCCGTTCCGGACTGCCAGACCAGTCGAAGTAGCCTGCGGTCTATTTTCGCACTTCACAGAACACGTTGACGAAATTCACCGAGTTCGGCGGGGGCGGGAACACGCTACGGACGTTGTCGGCGCTAAGCACGCTGAGCTCATAGTCGCCCACGCTAGTCAGCAGGCTCACCATGTCCTCGTCCCCCCAGTTTCCACCAATCATCGTTGTGGGGCAGTATTCATACAAAATAGGCGGCCTGTCGCGCGCCAGCATTTTGACGGCGCCCTTCAGCGCGAAAAGCTCATGGCCCTCCACATCGATCTTTATGAAGCCGATGCGATTCTGCTCCTCGGGGCTCAGGATAGTGTCCAACCTGAGCGAGGGGACACGTACTTCCTGCACGTTCATCCACTCCATCTGACCGTTGCGATGCGCGGAGGCTATCTCGGAATGGCCCTCGGGATAGTAGAAGGTGATCTCGCTGTCCGTGTCGCCAAGCGCGGCCTGAAAAAGACGGACGTTCGTCAGCTTATTCAAAGCGAATGTGGCGGCGGCCCGCTGCGCCGTCGCGGGCAGAGGCTCGAAGGCCATGACCTGCCCCCTGCCAGCCAGTTCTCGAGCGGCAAGCGCGGCGGTCACCCCCATATTCGCCCCGATGTCCAGATAGGTTCCCTTGCATCCCTTGAGCTGCTGCAGCAGAAACTGCACCAGATCGTCATCGTAGTCGTCAAAGGCAGACCATGCCAGCGAATACTCGTCCCGATAGTCACCGACATAATGTATGCCCTGAGGGGTAGTGCCGATGAAATAGGGACGCTTCGAGTTGGCGAAGCGCTTCAGGATCGTATAGACACGCGAAGGGAAGCGGCCGGACTGCCGAATACGGCTTCGGAGCAGAGCGATCATCCAACGATAGTTGGCAATGCGCGGCTGGAGTTCGTCAAGGGCCTTTTGGCAATCAGAGGAGCTCAGTTCCACAGTAATCCTTCATGGACAGCGCAAAAGCAGTGGGGGTCGTCGGAGAGCGCGCCCGATGGGCGTCGGCCTGCCTGACGTCCCTTTAATAATACTCCATGAATAGGCTTTTGCGGGACATATTGCCTCGAGAATCTCCGCTTATTATCGAGGCAATTTGTACTTGTTCCGTATGCAAAGAGGACTGCCCATATCGTGCGCTGGACAAATTGACCGTCTTTCTCTCGCTATTGTGGAAATCGGCTCGCATCATCAGTTATTGTGGTATACTGATAAGGTAGTTGTTTTTTGCACTTTGTGCATTGTGGTGTTGTCTCGCACGCCGGTTTGCGTCTCCACCCTGCTCGTGGTTTTCCTTCGATCCCCCGATCTCTGCACCCGCTTTGCAGTCTGCCTGA
>JANXLO010000766.1 GCA_025355115.1 Chthonomonadaceae bacterium | reverse complement strand
AGCTCATTCACGTGATGCCCCCCGGTGATCTGCGCGACCTCATTCGGAGCGGAATACTGGGAGGCGTGGGCAACACGATCGGATTTTTGCCCCAGATTCTGCTGCTCTTCTTCTTTATCAGCCTGCTGGAGGATTCCGGCTACATGGCGCGGGCGGCGTTCCTCATGGACAGGCTTATGAGTAAGGTGGGGCTGCACGGCAAGAGCTTTATCCCACTGCTGTCGTCCTTCGCCTGCGCGATTCCCGCCATCATGGCGACTCGCACCATTGGCGACCGCAAAGCGCGGCTCATTACGATTCTGGTAGCGCCGCTCATGTCCTGTTCGGCGCGGCTGCCCGTCTATGCGCTGATGATCGGCGCGTTCATTCCGGGAAGACGCGTACTGGGGATAGGCGGCCTGACGCTGCTGACCCTGCCCGGCGTGACGCTCGTCTCCATGTATTTTCTCGGCATGACGGCGGCGTTCTGCATGGCCTGGCTGTTTCACCGAACTCTGCTTAAGGGCATCGCGCCGACTTTCCTGCTCGAACTGCCGCCCTATCGAATGCCGAGCTTGAAGACGGTGGTGCTCCAGATGATCGAGCGCGCCGGGCTGTTTCTTCGCCGAGCGGCAACGGTCATTCTGGCGGTCTCAGTCGTCCTGTGGGCGCTAGCCTACTATCCAAAACCTCGACATCCAGAACTGATGTCCAAGCAAGGCAGACTGGAGCAGTCGTACGTAGGGAAACTTGGGCGAGGGATCGAGCCGGTGATCGCTCCGCTTGGCTTCGACTGGAAGATGGGGGTGGGGATCGTCTCCTCGTTCGTCGCACGGGAGGTGTTCGTCTCTGCGATGGGAACCGTCTACAACGTGGAGGATGCCGATTCCGACACGGGGCAGGTGGATCTAAGGAACAAACTGCGCGATGACATCGACCCTCGCACAGGCCGCCATGTCTTCACTCCTCTGGTCGCAGTCTGCCTGATGGTCTACTATGTGCTCGCGATGCAGTGCATGTCCACGGTCGCTGTGGTGCGTCGCGAGACCAACGGCTGGAAGTGGCCGCTGTTTCAGCTCGCCTACATGACCGGTCTGGCCTGGATTGTGACGTTCCTGGTCTATCATGTCGGTCATCTGCTCGGTTTTCAGTAGAGAGGAACCGTCCATGTCCGCTCAGCAAATAATCTCTCTCGCGATAGTCGCCGTGGCCGCCGTCTACCTTGGCCGGGGTCTGGTCGCCTCGTTTCGAAACTTCATCAGCAACAAGAACGAAGGCTGTCCAGGCTGCGGAAAATGCGCTTTCGCCGAGAAGCCATCCTCAAAACCATCAGCCGCCCGCCCCAACATAATCGCTCTGACCGATATCCGTACACTTCCCAAGAAGTAGCGCAAATTGCGCAGCTGATGACCCTTGCCCTTTCGCTCGCTTTAGTGTAAAGCAGCGAATGAAATTCTCGGATCATCCAATAACATGTCAGAGCGACGCGAGAAGAAAATTCTCGC
>JANXLO010000752.1 GCA_025355115.1 Chthonomonadaceae bacterium | reverse complement strand
GCTGAAATCGAAGCAGGAATGCTACTTGCGCGCTACTCCAAAGGTCTCCTCCGCAGCTCTGCGGAATGCGCCTGAACTCTGGTCGCCGTTGCCGGGAAAGCCCGCGTGCTGCACCATCCAGATCGTGATTAGGCCGCGATTAGAGTCGATGTTCATATTGGTGGCGAAGGCGCCGCCGTGCCCGAAGTTGCCGCCGCCCGTGGACCAGCCGAGGCCATAGCCGTCGGGCAACGAGTCCCCGGTCTGTTTGCTCGTCATCTGCTTGACTGACTCCTCGGAGAGATACTTCTTGCCCTTATAAGTGCCCCCGTTCAGAATCATTCGACAGAAATTGGAGAGATCGTTCGCGGTGGAGAAAAGCCCGCCCGCGGGCATTGGCTGTCGTGCGCGGTCATCGAGCGGATAGTGGAGCTGACCGACGGTCGTCTCCTCAAGGTCGGTCTTCGTCGCGTTGGGCCGATAAGATTTCGCAAGCCGGGTCTGCTGCGCCTTCGTCGGCCAGAAGGTGGTGTCCTTCATGCCCAGCGGCTTGAAGAGTCGTGTCTGCAGGAACTCCGCATACGGCATTCCGCTGAGCACCTCGATGAGCCTGCCCGCGGTGTTGATGCCGGCATTTGAGTATGAGTATTTCGTCCCGGGCTCGGTCTGCAACGGCGTCATGGCGTAGCTGTGAACCGCGTCGTGCAGCGTCAGCATATCCAGTGTCGGCTGCTCCATTGCGGAGGAGAACGGCATTCCGCTGGTGTGGCTCAGAATCTCGCGAACGGTGATGGGGTGGCTGGGCCTTTTCAACAGTAAGTGGTCCTTGTCGTGCTCCGTCGCCACCCACAGACTATTGAACTCAGGCAGGTACTTGGCCACCGGGTCGTCGAGCTTTATTTTGCCCTCATCGACGAGCATCATGAGAGCAGTCGCGGTGATCGGCTTCGACTGTGAAGCGATCCAGAACAGGGTGTCAGTCGACATCGCTTTGTGCGCGGCGACATCGGCGTAGCCAACTGCTTCCAGGCTCAGCACTCTGTCCTTGTCGGCCACCAGTGTCATCGCGCCAGCCAGCGAATGACTGTCGATGAAGGGCTTGAGGGCGGCCGAAATTTTGGACGGCTGCGGGGGATCGGCGGCCAGTGCAGGCACCGCAGCGAGCAGCAGCGCGGCGATGAGCGGGAGAAGCAGGGGAGTTCGTGCGAGCAAGTCTATGTTCATGATGTCCGCTTTCCGGGAATGGTGGTCTGTCGAGCTTATCTCAATCTCTGCCTCTCCTTTCTCCCCGTACCAGGTTTTCTCCTGCCAGGTCTCCGCACTGAAACCCGCCCGGTTACTGCCCGTCAATAACTTGGTGAGAACTGTCTGTTTAAAAAAACTCGCTTGAAATGAGGTGTATGCTGAACCTGCTGTTCATCTCGACGATTCTGCTTGCACTTCTGCTTGGCTTTGTGGGCAACAGAATTTACCCGACTCGATTTCCTAGGTTCTCATTGTTGCTTGGAGCAATGGCGGTGCTGGCGGCAATGCCGGGCGTGGGATTCGTCGCCTACTACGCGCATATGCTTGACGGGGCAGGCTGGCTGTATCGGTTCAGGGCACTGCCTGGGAGCGAGTTGGCGGGAGCGGGGATGGGCTTTGGGGCGGGAGTGGCGATGTCTGTGTTGCGGCGCGGGGTAGGCCGAGGGAGGTCGAGGGGATTTGTGCGTAGCGTGTCTGGGCTGCTGGCTTTCACCGTGGCGTTGCTGCTGCTCGCTCCCTACGCAAAGCCGTTGGTCGCCCCGCTGCGAATTGATCTTCGAGATCACTGGCGCGACGGAGTCTGCCTCCAAAGTACGCCGTCAACTTGCGGTCCTGCTAGCGCCGCCACACTGCTGCGACGATTCGGTCGAAGCGTCTCGGAACGAGAATTGGCGAAGGAGTGCTACACATACGGCGGCGGGACGGAGAGCTGGTATCTAATGCGTGCGCTGAGAAATCGCGGGCTTCAGGTTGACCTGAAGCTCACGCCTCCGCAACCTGCCGCGCCTCCCTTCCCCTCAATTGCAGGAACTCAGATCGGCGGCCCCGGCGGAAGTGGCCACTTCATATGCATTCTCGGTCAGCAGGAGGGGAGACTGTTGATCGGTGACCCGATAGGCGGGCGATATCTTCTGACCCCGCAACAGATGCGCTCCAAATACTACCTGACGGGCTTCTTTCTGTGCGTGAACGACCCAAGCCACTCTGTATTGGGTGAGAAGACGACGGCCACGGAAGAGCTCAACCATCTTCACGGCGCGGTGCAAATTCTTCATTACAAGTCGCGCACTTTCAGGACGATGCGCCGCATGCACATCTACACGCCGCCGGGGTACGACCCGCGCGGAGCTCTGCACTATCCCGTTCTCTACCTGCTCCACGGCTCACCGGGGGACGATGGAAACTGGAGCACGGGCGGCTACGTGAACTCCCTGTTCGACGAGCTTATTACGACTCGTCAGTGCCCGCCATGCATAGTGGTCATGCCGAACAATGAGTTCAGGCGCCGTCGCTACGGACATCGAGGCTTTGAGTTCGACCTCTTCGCCGACATCATGCCCCTGATCGAGACTACCTACCGAGTGCAAACGGAGGCGGCAAGCCGAGCTATAGCAGGCTTCTCCATGGGAGGCTTCTACGCACTCGAAATCGGCCTGAATCATCTCGACAAGTTCGGCTGGATAGGAGTGTACAGCGCGGGGTTCCGGCCAGGCTTCCTAACGGAGGCCGACATTACCGGGCTGAACGCCGGCCCAGAAATGACTGAACAGCAGTTGAAACTGCTCTACATCTGCATCGGCAAGCGAGACTTTTTTCTGCCCGATGCCCGTCGCCTGGATCGATGGCTGACACAAAAATCTGTCCCGCACTTCTATCAGGAGGTTGAAGGCGGCCACGAGTGGCCCGTCTGGCAACGCGCCCTCGCTGACTTCGCCCCCCGCCTTTTCACGAGCATCGGAAAATAAGCACTCCATGCGGCAATATTGTAAGGGCAGACGAGGTCCGGGCACATCGCATCTCGCCGACAAGATTGCGGCCTGATGGCTATATTTCAGGCGAGCATCTTTTTGATTACAGTTCCTGATACGTCTGTGAGGCGGAAGTTTCTGCCCTGGAATTTGTAAGTCAGGCGGGTGTGGTCAAGGCCCATCTGATGGAGCATGGTGGCGTGGAGGTCATGCACGTGAACGGGATCGGCGACGACGTTGTAGCCAAGCTCGTCGGTGCTGCCGACGATCGTTCCGCCTTTGATTCCCCCGCCCGCCATCCAGATGCTGAACGCTTTTGGATGGTGATCGCGTCCCAGGAACTTCGAGCCGCCCCGCTCCTCGTTCATCGGCGTTCGTCCGAACTCCCCGCCCCAGACAACGAGTGTCGTCTCCAGCAAACCTCGTTGCTTAAGATCCTGGATGAGCGCCGCCGCAGCCTGATCCGTCTCGCGGCAGAGTCGCCCGAGGCCGGTCGTCAGGTCGTCGAACTGCGCTTCGCCGTGATGATCCCATCCTCTATGATAGAGTTGAACGAAGCGAGTACCACGCTCTACAAGCCGCCGCGCCAGCAGACAGTTGTTGGCGAAGGACGCTTTGCCGGGCGTCGTGCCGTAGAGATCCTGCACCGCCTTCGGCTCCCTCGCGATGTCCATCAAGTCGGGCACGCTGGTCTGCATTCTATAGGCAAGCTCGTAGGCGGCGATGCGGGTAGCGATCTCGGGGTCGCCAACGTCGGCGAGGTGGCGAGTATTCAGGTCGCGCAGGGCGTCGAGGGACTGCCTGCGCACCTCCGTGTCCATTCCCTCAGGATTGGAGACAAATAGCACAGGGTCTCCCTGTGAACGGAACTCGACGCCCTGATACGTGGTCGGCAGGAAGCCGCTTCCCCAGCAGGATTTGCCGCCATCCGGGTTGCGGTCACCAGAGATGAGAACCACGAAGCCGGGGAGGTCTCGGTTGGCGCTGCCGAGGCCGTAGGTGAGCCACGACCCCATGCTCGGTCTCCCGATGAGTTGATGCCCTGAGTTGAGGAAAATCTGCGCGGGAGCGTGGTTGAACTGCTCGGTGTAGAGGGAACGGACAACGCAGATATCGTCGGCGATGGTGCCGAGATGGGGAAGCAGAGCGGAAATAGGTATGCCAGACTTGCCCTGGGGCGTGAAGGCGTGGGGCGAACCGAGAAGGCGCGGCGTCCCTTTGATGAACGCGAACCGCTCGCCTTTTATGAACTCCTCCGGAATGTTCTGGCCGTTGTACTGCACCAGCTTCGGCTTCGGGTCGAGCAGGTCGATCTGCGACGGCGCACCCGCCATGAACAGGTAGATGATGTTCTTCGCCTTAGGCGCGAAGTGCGGCGGTTTGACGGCGAGCGGGTCTGCGGAGCCTTTGGCGGCATTCTGATCCGCTCCGGCAGGACCGGGAAACAGCCCATCGTTGAGCAGGGTCGCGAGAGCCGTCGCCCCGATGCCGTAACTTGCCTGCTGGAAGAAATGGCGGCGCGTAATCGCCTTGAGCGCTTCTTCTTGTTCGGTCTCGCGTCTATCCATCGTGCTGTCTCCTATACGAACGAAAAATCAGGCGTGCCCGGCGAATGCGGAGTGCTCGCCAAGCCCCTCGCTGCCGAGTCCCAAATAACCGCCATCGACCGGCAGTTCCGCGCCCGTTATGAAGCTTGCGTCGTCGCTGCACAGAAATAGGATGGCTCGCGCGATCTCCCGCGCCTCACCCAGTCGGCGCAGCATAGAAAAGCGGCTCCAGATTGGCTCCCATTTCTCGCGATTGCCCTCGGCAGCTCTGGCGACTTCGGGCGTCCATGTCCAGCCGGGGCTCACGCTATTAACTCGTATTCCGTCCGGTGCAAAGTCCAGCGCCTGACAGCGTGTGAGCGAAAGAATCGCGCCTTTGCAGGCGTTGTACGTCCAGCGGGTGGGCTGGGCGATATGGCCTGAAATGCTGCTGATGTTGACGATTGCGCCACCGGTCACCTTCATGAAGGGATGGCAGGCCTGCGCCATGTTGGCATTCCCGCGAACGTTCACGCCGAGGCTGAGATTCCAGTCTTCTGTCGTCGCATCGACTCCCCGAGAGAGGAAGCTGACCGCACTGTTCACGAGAAAGTCGACTCGTCCCTGCCGCACCGCAAATGATTGGACGGCGAGCCGGCAGGCCGCCAGATCGGAGACGTCCACTGAATAGAGTTCAGCTGTGCCTCCCGCTTCGCGTATCTCCAGCGTCAACGCTTCGCCCTTCTCCCGATCGATGTCGAAAATGGCCACCACGACGCCCTCACGAACGAACTCCAGCACCGTCGCAGCCCCAATTCCGGACGCCCCGCCGGTCACAACCGCCGCCTTGCCTTTCCAATCCATTGAGTTCGCTCCTTTTGATTTTGCACGGAGATCAGGAGTGCATCACCTGCCCGCCGTCAACATTTAGCGTCTGCCCGGTGATGTTTTTTGCGTACGGGGAGGCGAGATAAACGGCCATTGCCGCTATCTCTTCCGGCTCCTGCCATTGCCCAAGCGGCGCCACTCGTGCTATCTTGTCCTGCGCCCACTCCTCATATTCCATGTTTTGCGCGTCGGACTGCCGCGCGCTCCATGCCTGCCAGACGGAGCGATTGAGGGCTGTCCTGACCATTCCCGGACAGATCACATTGACGCGAACACCGAATGGGGCAAGATCTTTCGCCGCGCAGTGAGCAAAGTTGATGACCGCTGCTTTGGCGGCGCTGTAGGGAGGATCAGTCTGAGACCCGATCTGCCCGGCGACGGAAGATAGAAACAGGAGTGATCCATCCCGCGCCTCCGCAAGCGCAGGCGCGAAGGCATGTGCCGTGTGTACCGCACCCATCATGTTCACACGCCAAACTCTGTCCCAATCCGACGGATCGAGATTCCAGAACGGAAAGCCAAACTTGCCTGATCCCAGACCCGCAGTATAGATGATGTGCGAGCACGGCCCCAATTCGCTGTCGATCCGGCTGGCAGCGCTCTTCATCTCCTCGAAATCGGTGACATCCGCTCGAATGGCAAGAGCCTTGACGTCATATTTGCGCCGAATATCCACAGCGACAGCCTCGAGATTGGGCGCGATGTCGATGAGAACGATCCGCGCCTTCTCCGCCGCAAATGCCGAAGCAATCGCATGCCCAATGCCTGCCGCGCCGCCGACAACCACGACATTCCGCCCCGCCAACTGCATATCCATCGCCACAGCTCCCCTCGATTTTCGTTGTCGCGTTCGCGGGAGCGAAGCGAGCTGTCCCGCTACTCTTTTGTCAGTGTCTCATCGAGGTTAAGCATGACGTTGGCAACTATGGTCAGGGCGGCTAGCTCCGGTGTATCGGCGTTTGCGGGGCCTCCTGCTATGGAGAGCGCCGCTTTGGGATTACCCTGGTAGCGTGTCCACTCCTTCTGATAGAGAGCGGAGAGGCGGCGAATCTCCTCCGGCTTCCCCGGCCGGGCGGTGCAGGCACGAAAGCCAAAGTTCAAGCGTGCGGGCAGCGCGACGCCGGCTTCGCTGTGCATCCTGCGAGCGAGCCCACGTGCTGCGTCGAAGAAAGCCGGGTCGTTGAGCGTCGTCAGGGCCTGCAGCGGAGTGGTGGTGCGGGTACGGCGGACGGTGCAGTACTCGCGACTGCTCGCGTCGAAGGAGAGGAAGGACGGGTATGGCGAGGTTCGCCGCCAAAAAGTGTAGAGGCCGCGCCGATAGCGGTCGTCCGCGTCGCTGATCTTCCAGAGATCGCCATTGTAGGGCATCATCCAGATCCCCTCCGGCTGGAACGGGAAGACACTTGGCCCGCCGATCTTCAGACTGAGCAGCCCGGCGGCAGCGAGAGAGGAATCCCGCAGCATCTCGGCCTCCATTCGAAAGCGTGGTCCGCGCGCAAGCAGGCGGTTCGACGGATCGCGCTCCGCCAGCGCGGGCGTGACTCTGGACGATTGACGGTAAGTCGCTGAGAGGGCGATCTGACGCAAGAGGCGCTTTGCGCTCCATCCGCAGTTCGCGGGTGCGGCGGCATTCGTCGGGGAGGCGAAGCGCACGGCGAGCCAGTCCAGCAGGGCGGGATGCGTCGGCTTCTGGCCCTGCGTCCCAAAGTCTTCGCTGGTCTCGACCAGCCCGCGCCCGAACATCTGCTCCCAGAGCCGGTTCACAGTTACCCTCGCAGTGAGCGGATTGTCCCGATTCACAAGCCATCGCGCGAGCGCCAGCCGGTTGACGGGTTGCCCGGCAGGCAGCGGCGTCAGGACAGCGGGGACGCCTGCGGTTACGATCTGATCCTTCGCCAGAAAACCGCCTTTGATGTGCGTGTAGGTGGTCGGCACCAGACTGTCGGCGTTTTCCTGGAAGACCAATGTCTGCACTGGACGGATGGCGTCGATCTGTTTTTTGTACTTTCCGGATTTCTTATAACTTCGTTGCTCCTCGACGAGAGCGTTGAAACAGGAAGCATCGTTCTTCTGGAATTTTGGCGTCGGCGCGCCCGTCGTTTGCTGCCCGCCCTTTTCTTGATGGTCGGCGTTGTCGTCGCGTGGGTCGGCGTCATCTCG
>JANXLO010000743.1 GCA_025355115.1 Chthonomonadaceae bacterium | reverse complement strand
ATCGCTTCCGCATGGCCTGTCCGGCCTCCGCACACCTGCTCGTAGCTCGGGTTGGGAATAGGGCCGCCGGAGTAGCCCGACACAACCTTCTCGACGCCCTTCAGATCACGGAAGATAGCTTCGGTACACCAGAAGCAGCCTCCCGCTAGCGTCGCAATCTCTCTTCCCGACGGCACGGTCGGGGTCGTTGTAGGCAGTTGTGTCATCGTCTTGCAGTCTTTCGTCTCATACTTTTACTGTGCAAAAGCCTCTCGCTTCCATTCCTTAGCGGTTAAAGAGAAAGGCGGGGCTGTTGAGCAGCGCCCACATCAAGTCCTCTGCGCCCTCGGCGCGGTTCGAGGAGATGTGCAACGTGGTCAGCGCGGTCTTCTTCTCTTTGGCAGTTGGGAACCGTGAGAATGTCGCGAGGAATATCTCCTCGACTATTTTGTCGTCTGTCGGATTGGCCTTCAACAGCTGCGCGATACGGCCCGTCGAGGCGGCCACGGACTCGGAGAGCGTCGGGCCGTTTATGAGGTTCAGGGCTTGGCCGAGGCTGACGGTGCTGGAGCGCTCGCACTCGCATGGCGTCTCCCGAACGGGCTTTCCGAACAGGTCGAGGAAGCCGTCGCCCACCGCTTTCGCATCGGGCAGCTCCACCGCTTTCGTGCCTGTTGGCAATCCGGCGAACTGAACCGTCGAGCCAGTCGCGAGATGCAGAGCATCGTAAAGCTGCTCCGCCTCTAGCCGGCGCGGGGTAGCATGGGAGAAGTTCATGTGGTCGTCCGAGTTCCACTTGTTGGTCTTCAGATCCGCCTGATAGGTGCGTGACAGTACGATGGTTCGCATGATGTGCCGCGTGTCGAACCCATGATCTACGAAGTCCTTATTCAGTGCCTCCAGCAGCTCCGGGTTGCTCGCCGGGTTGCTGGCGCGGATGTCGTCGACGGGGTCGATTATGCCTTTGCCCAGGAAGTAGCTCCAGAGGCGATTGACATAAGCGCGGGAGAAAAAGGGATTGTCCTTTGAGGTCAACCACACGGCGAACGCCTGCCGCCGATCCTCGCTCGGCACTGCTGCGAAGCGTCCGACCGGAACCGCGGGCAGTACCGCAAGTCCCGTCTTCGGATGCATGACTTCGCCGTCGCCCTTATTGAAGACTACCTCGGCTCCGTCCTTGCCTGCCGGCTTGTAGCCCACCTGCGCGAAGAAGGCACCGAACTGGTAGTACTGGTTCTGTGTCCAGCGCTCGAAGGGATGATCGTGGCACTTGGCGCAGGAGAAGCGGACGCCCAGGAAAAGCTGTGTGACGTTCTCGGTGGCGGTCGCCGTGTCACGCACCACGCGCATATAGTTGGCGGGCGGATTTTGATTGGCGTCCCCGGAAGCAGTAATTAGCTCCCGCACGAATTGATTGTACGGCTTGTTGTCTGATATGGAGCCCCGAATCCAGTTTCGGAACTTGCGGACGCCGACCTCGCCGAGAAACTTGCTGTTAGAGTCGAGCAGATCGGACCATTTGTTAGTCCAGCGCTCGTTGTAGGCGTCGGAGGCGAGCAGCGCATCCGTCAGCTTCTCCCTCTTCCTCTGTGATGGCGTCTTGTCCTCCAGGAACGCGCGCGTCGCCTCCGGCGCGGGAAGGAGACCCGTCAGATCGAGATAGGCTCGGCGGAAGAAAGTGGCGTCGTCGCAGAGGCCGGAGGCCTGCGCCCGCACTTTTTGAAGCTTTTTGTCGACAAGTCGGTCGATGTAGTTCTGCTCGGGGACAGCGGCCCATTTGTAGCCCGTGCGGTCGCCCAGAACGGTGATGTTGTTGGCGGCGTACGTGCCTTCGTAGCGCACGAGGCAGGCGGCTTCGCCGCGTCGGACTGCGAGCACCGTCCCGTCGCCAGTGATGGTGGCCACTTCCGGCAGACTGCTGGTGAAGACCGCTTCCCGCGTGACGTCCCGGGTCTTGCCGTCGGGGTAGTGTGCAATGACGAGCATCTTCTGCGTCATGCCCGGCAGGGTCACATTCGGCACGGTCGGCAGAACTTCCAGGCTGCTCACGCGCTTGACCGTCTCAACGTCCGACCGAACGCCCTCGCTGATCCAGCGCTTCAGGAGCGTATAGTAGGGTGAGGCGGAATTGAACAGCACGCCGCCGCGATGCGGAACTGCTCCCGTGGGCTTGAGGAGCATCAGGCTCTGCGCCGGGTCGGAGCGGTTGAAGCGCCGCCCTGAAACATCATCGACGAGGGCATGATGATCGAAGTCCGGGTCGTAGCCGCGCAGCGAAAGCTTGAAGCCGTTCTTGCCCTTCGCGGAGCCATGACACAATCCCGCATTACATCCGACCCGGCTCATCACCGGCATCACTTCGCGCGCAAAGCTGACGGGCGGGGCGGCAATACTTTTAACAGTGACAGGGACAGCAATCTGTTTGCCCGCCGCCATCACGATTAAAGTGGTCTTGCCTGCTTTGAGCGGCATGACGACTCCGTCAGTGCCCACTCGAATCAGATCGGAGCCAGCTCGCAGCTTTGCAATTGGCGAGAGGTCCACCATGTACCCCGCCTGGGTCCGCCCCGTCACGATGACCGATCGCGAGTCCCGTGCATCCTCCAAGGTCAGCGCGGCAGGCTGCACCACTAGCGCAGAGATCGCAGGAATGGCCGGCTTTTTCGGCGTTGGCTCATCGGCGCGAGACATCCCGGCACTGAACAGCAAAGCCGTCACGCCAGACAGGGTCGCCAGAGAGCGAAAACTTAGTGAGGTCATAGGAGCCTTTTCCTCGCGTTCAAGAGCATATTTTCACAATTACGGATGATCGTTTAGATTCTCTATCCGCCGAAAGGTTGCAAGGGAGTTTCAAATCGACTCAGCTGCTTCCGTGGTGGTGTCCATAGTTTTAACGGCTGGTTCGAACAGCGCAGTCGCGCACGAAGCCGTAGGCTCTTTATGCAATAGCTTATTCCATGAGATGGAAGTGGCAAAGCGTACGCCCCTGCTACTTTCGGGCTGTTCGCACTGCGAGCGGCACGGGAACGAACGCTTTTACGAGGCTGCCTCCGGGAAGATCGTAGAGGCGAACTCTGCCATCGAAGCCGCCTGTCGCGAGCCGCTTGCCGTCAGGCGTGAAGACCAGGGCGTAGAGCGCACCCTCCGCGCCCGGCAGGGCAGCGATCCGCTTGCCGTCGGCGACCTTATAGATGTTGACCATACCTGTCTCGCTGCCGACCGCCGCCAGAAGACCGTCGGGCGAGAAGGCAAGTGAAGTGATCGTTCCCGGCTGCTTCTCGAAGGTGCGCAACAGGTTGTGATCTTCCTGGTTCATAGTGCGCACTTCGGTCCGGAAAACCTTATAGAGGCGGGGCAGGCCGTCGTCTCCTCCGCACAGCACCTGCGCCTCCTTAGGATTGCGGACCAGGCAGCGAAGCGGAGTGTAGTGAGTGTTGATGTCGTCGATGAACGAGCTGTTGTCCACCTGCGTCAGCTTGATCGCCTGATCGCGGCTGGTGCTCAGAATGTCCAATACGTTCGTCTTGGGGTCTACAGCGAAGCAGGTCGCGAAGACCCAGTCGGAGTGATTGTCGAGGCGCATGGTCTGCTTGCCGTCGGGAACCGAGATCACGCGCACGGAGTTATCCGCGCCGCCAAATCCCAGCTGCTTCCCGTCGGGAGAAAACGAACCGCCGAACAGAGTGTCGAACGTTGACTGAACGGCGTTGATCTGGCGGTTGGTTGTCGGATCCCAAAACTGCACCTCCCCGAAGCGGGCCGGAGAACCGCCGACCGCCGCCAGCATTTTGCCGTCCGGTGAGTAGGCGAGGGACTGGATCTTCTGCGACTGGCCGACGAGTCGGGCGATTAGGCCAGAGCCGTCGGCATGGTGCAGCAGGGTCTCACGGTACCCGGAGACCGCGAGGGTCTGTCCGTCTGGCGAGAATGCCAGCGCGGTGATAACGGGAGGCGCGGCGTACACGGGGGGATGAGCGGCGTTGATGGGATCCTTGACCGCGGGCGTATCGTCCTTGGCCCCCTCCGCAATCCAGCGGCGAAACAGCGCGATCTGGGAGGCAGGCAGCGCGGGGCCGCCCTTCGGCATGAGGGTGCGCTTGCCTGTAAGGTACTCCAGCACACTGCTGCCTTCCGGCTTGCCTGCCGCGAAGCCAGCGCCGTGCTCGCCGCCCTTGAGGAAGTCGGCGAAGGAGATGAGCACCAGCTTGCCTCCCGGAGCGGCGGGCTGATGGCAGCCCTGGCACTTCGTCTGCAGTATTGGCCAGATCTGTTTGTGGTAGCTCACCGGGGCGGCGTTTGCCCGCGCGCCTGTCAGCGCAAG
>JANXLO010000737.1 GCA_025355115.1 Chthonomonadaceae bacterium | reverse complement strand
AGCTCCACATCTTGGTGAAGCTACATGATGATCGAAATCTGAAAACTATAAGTGCAGATGCCCTTAAGTGATCTATTTGAAGGGCAAGGCGACGGGCAGATTGATCTCGGCGGACCGGTAGGCGGCCAAGGCTACCTCTGCGGCGCGAAGGCCGTCTTCGCCGGTGATCGGGACGGGCGAGCCTTCAGCAATGGCTTTTGCGAAGGCTGCGATCAAGCCGTCGTCCATGTTGCCGCCCCAGTTGTGCCAGGAGACGCTATTGGTTTTGTCGGAGTAGAGGACGAGGTTCTGCGCGAACATGTCCATCGATACAGTGCCTCTTTCCGTCACAACTTCCACTGTCACATCGCCCCACGTCGGGAAGGATTTCGGGCGCGACCAAGAGGCGTCAAGAGTGCCAAAGACCCCGTTCCGAAACGTCAGGCTGAGAAATCCCACATCGTCGAAATCGGCATGGCTGATACCGTTGCTGATCTCCGCGTAGACCTCCTTCACCTCGTCCTGGAGCATCCAGCGCATCAGATCAGTGACATGGACGGTGTGATCCATAGTCGCGCCGCCTCCCGATGCGGCTTTGTCGATGAACCACCCGCCCGGATTTCTGCCCCTGTTGGTCCCCCGAATGGCCACAATCTCCCCCGCATCGCCGCTATCTAGCATCGCCTTCATGCGCTGCATGACCGGCGAATAGCGACAGGGGAAAGCCGTCATCAACTGCACGCCTGCATTGCGGCATGCCGCTATCATCGCCTCTCCATCCGCGACAGTTGTCGCGAGCGGCTTCTCGCAGAGGATATGCTTGCCTGCGGCCGCTGCCATCTCCGTCAGTTCCCGGTGGCGCACATTCTCGGAACAGATGACGACAGCGTCTAGCTGCGGGTGAGCGAGCAAAGTATCGTAATCAGCGAACGCCCTCGTGCCGAACTGGGCTGCCATCTGTTGAGCGCGGCTCGGATTGATGTCCGCTATGCCGACGAGCACGGTATCCGGGCGTGTCGCGACGCTATGCGCGTAGCTTGCGGCATGCATATGGGCGAAAGACATGAACCCGATGTGGACGGGACGCTGCGACATCTGGCGGTTCCTCCGTATTTGTGTCAAAATGAAGGCAGTGTGGTGAGCGTCATTTCGACACTGACGAAAGGCACTCCTGCCGCCGAACAAGAAAAAGAGACTAACACTCGATCATGCGTATTTTGCTGACCAACGACGACGGAATCTATGCGCCCGGCATTCATGCGATGAAGAGGGCTCTCGACGATCTGGGTAACGTGTTCATGGTGGCTCCCGAACGTCCGCGAAGCGCTGCGGGCCACTCCATTACGCTTCATAAACCCCTGCGCGTGACGGCTATGACGCTCCCGAACGGCATGAAGGGCCACGCGGTGAGCGGGACGCCGACTGACAGCGTGACTCTTGGTCTAGAGATCGTCATGGAGGGGAATTGCGATCTCGTCGTCTCGGGAATCAATAATGGGGCAAATCTTGGATGGGACCTGACCTACAGCGGCACGGTCGCAGCTGCATTCGAGGGCGCGGTGCTTGGAATGCCCGCGATCGCAGTCTCGGTGACGGCTGATAGCGTCTCACCAGAGAGCATCGACTTTCTTCCTGCGGCGCAATTCATCGCCCGCCTTGCCCGTCAGCTTCTTGCCGATCCGTTGCCTCGACATACATTTCTAAACGTCAACGTCCCGAATGTGCCTGCTGAGGAACTGCTGGGTGTCACTGTGACGCATCAGGGGCGACGGGAATATGTGGATCGCATAGTGAAGCGGTTGGATCCAGGAGGCCGTCCCTACTATTGGCAGGGAGGCAGCCTGCGCGAGGACGTTCCGGACCCCGGCTCCGATGTCCATGCTGTGTTAGAGAACCGAATATCGGTCACGCCGGTTCAGCTCGATCTCACGGACTATGTCCTGATCGACCGCCTGCGTGGATGGGAGCTGGCCTGATTTCTGCACTGTTGAAGGAAGAACGGCGCTGAACAGCGCATTCGCATCGCGGAGAAATATGTGATGTCTGCTTCCGCCCCCACCGGAGTGTTGACTCTGGTCTTCACCGATGTAGAGGGTTCGTCCGAGTTGTCGGAGACCTATCGCGCTGCCTTCGAGCCGACGCGAGCGACGCATTTTCGGCTGCTTCGCGAAGAGGCGACTTCCTGCAACGGCTTCGAAGTAAAGACCGCGGGCGATTCACTCTTTCTAGTCTTCGCCAACGCATCCGAGGCCGTGAATTGGGCCATACAGGCACAGCGCCGACTACGGGAATTCAGCTGGCCTGCACTCGTCTCACACTCCTCAGCAGCCGAGCAGGAATTCGTTCGCCCGCTAGTTCGGATTGGGATGCACACGGGCGAGCCATTTCTGGGCCTCGATCAGGGACGCCCGGACTACTTCGGCCCTCCAGTCAATCGTGCCGCACGAGTCATGGGTGCTGGCCATGGCGATCAGATACTCGTCTCCAACGCGACATGGGAGCTGGCACAAGCGCAATTGGATGACCCTGTAACCTTCCTGGATTGCGGCCGGCATCGCCTGAAAGGGGTCGGCGAAGAACGTCTGCGCCAAGTGGTCGTTCCCGGCCTGCCCGTCGAATTTCCCGCCCTCAGCACTCTCCAGCCCGATAGGCACAACCTGCCCCTGCCGCTCACTCCCATCATCGGCAGGGAGCCGCAGATTGCAGAGTGGCGAGCACTGCTCCTCGGATCGAAAGCTTCACCAGTGCGAGCAACGAGGCTGTTGACATTGAAAGGCTTCGGGGGCATGGGCAAAAGCCGTGCAGCCCTGGACCTGGCAGAGGAGTGCGTTGGAGCGTTCGCAGACGGCGTCTGGTGGATCGGCCTGGAGGAAGTGCATTCAGCGGATGAGATGTTCGCGGGCATTGCCCGTGGGCTCGCCATTCCACTCTTGGCGCAGTCCTCAGTCCGTGAACAGACGCTCCAGTTTCTGGGAGGGCGTGACTGCATGCTCGTGCTGGACAACCTGGAGCAGATTCGAGATGCGGCTGAAGTCGTTCAGGCGATTCTGCAGTCTGCTCCTCGCGTTTCACAATTGGTCACAACCCGAAATGCACTACAGCTTCGAGCCGAGCGCATCGTCGAGGTCCCGCCTCTGCCTCAGGCGGATGCGGAGCGGGTATTCATGGACTATGCCCGTGCACGCCGAGATGATTTCGAGCGCAGGCCCGAGAATGCCGCCGCCATCACGGAGTTGTGCCGTCGACTGGAGGGCGTCCCGCTCGCCATCGAACTCGCAGCATCGCGCATCACCGGGATGACACCCCAGGAGATGCTAGTGCGGCTTAAGGAACGCTTCCGGCTGCTTCAAACAAAGGCGCCCGATCTTCCACCCCGCCAGCGCGCGCTCCGTGCCGCCATAGACTGGTCGTACTGCCTGCTTCAGGCCGAGGAGCAAAGCCTGTTCGCGCAGCTCGGCGCCTTCGTAGGAGGCTTCACCTTGGACGATGTCGAGGCGGTTTGCGATGCGGAGGACGTCTTCGAGGGCGTTCAGGAGTTGACCAGGCGATCCCTGCTGCGCCCCGAGACCGATGCCGCTTCACAGACTACGCGCTACGGGATGCTCGAATCGCTGAGGGAATTTGCGTGTGAAAAGCTCGCAGAGACTGCTGACGGCGGCTGCGATGCCATGAATCGTCATGCACAGCATTTCCGATCTCTCGCTACAAAATTTCGACTCTCCAAGCGCCGCGAGCAGGCACAGGGCTTTTCTCGTCTTGCCGCTGAGACGGGCAACTTACGGGCGGCACTGGACAGGGCATGCGCGGGAGGGGATCGACATATCATCGCCGAGATCGCGTACGCGGTCGGCAAAATCAAGCAGCGTCAGGGCTTGCTAGCCGAAGCTGCCCAGGGTTTTGACACGGGCCTGGAGGCGGTACGCGCAGTGACGAATCCCTCTACAACACTACTTGTAACACTTCTGTGGGAGCGCGCAGGGATCCATCTCGATTCCGGGCATGAGGCAGTCGCGAAAGCTCTGGCGCAGGAAGCCTTGGAGTTGGCAAGTTTGTCCGCTGACGCCGAGGGCATGGCGAATTCTGAGAACCTGCTAGGCATGGCTGCACTGGCGGAGAAGGATTTCACTTCCTCTCGCCTGCATTTCACCCAGTCACAGGCTCAATTTGCCCGTGCCGGGGAGCCTCTTGGTGAAGCGGTCGGGCGCAACAATCTTGCGCTGATCGAAATGCAGGATCCAGGGGGTGACCTGGAGTTGGCGGCCCGACATTTTCAGTCCGCGCTAGCCTTGTTCAGCACCAGCAGCGACCTCAGCGGAATGGCTTCCGTCCACAATAATTTAGGGGCGATCACTTTCCAGACGGGTAATCTGCCCGGCGCCCGAGTCCACTATGCGGAAGCGCTGCAGCTGGAACGCACCCTCGGCAATCGCCTCGGCATCGCTCGTTCCCTTACGAATATCGGTGAGGTCGACGTTTCGGAGGGTGAGCTCGAACGGGCAGCTAAACTGTTTATGGCCGCACTCATTCTTTTCGAGGCCGCTGGTTCTCCAGAAGCCGCCTACGTCAACGAACAGTTCACACCTCTGGCAGCTCGTTTGAATCTTACCGCGGAGAGGCAGACCGAGCTTCGCCTCTCTCTTCAACACCGAACGCCGGACGACCTGGCCTCGCTGGCCATAGCTTGACCTTCACACGGGCAGACAGTTCGATTTGGAGTGGCGGAGAGGTACACTAAGAGAATAAATTGCAGAGAAACTCGGCAGAGAGCATAGGCAAATCCGTGCTGCCCTGACCGGCGGAGAGACAATTAATGGCAGCAGTAACTGAAGAGCAGATTTTGAACGCTTTGCGTTCGGTTCAGGATCCTGACTTACACCGTGACATCGTTACCCTTGGCTTCGTTAAAGACATCAAAATTTGCGACGGCAGCGTCGCGTTCAAGGTAGAGCTGACGACCCCCGCCTGTCCCGTCAAGGATCTGCTGAAGGCGCAGGCGGAGCGGGCAGTGGCGGAGATCACGGCCAACCCGGATCAAAAAATGTCCATTTCCGAACTGGTTAAAAGAAACGGGCTCAGTCTCAGCCGGTTTAAATTTTTGTTTAAACAACAGTTCGGTATGACCGTGCATCATTTTAT
>JANXLO010000729.1 GCA_025355115.1 Chthonomonadaceae bacterium | reverse complement strand
GAGAACGCGCTTGGGCTCACGCTCGGCGACGGCTGGTTCACGGGCTATGTCGGCTTCGGGCATCAGCGCAACCACTACGGCTCCCAGAACGCCCTCCTCACGCAGCTTGAGATCGAGTACGCCGACGGCACCAAGCAGACTGTCGCGACGGACGGCTCCTGGAAGGTCAGCGCGGACGGCCCGATACGCGCCTCCGATATGCTGATGGGCGAAGAGTACGACGCGACCAGGGAGATGCCCGGCTGGAGCGCGCCGGGCTTCGCGGATTCGAAGTGGGGCAGCGCCGTCGTCCTTAACACGCCGATGGTCAAGACCCCCGCCAACACCCGTCCACGCAGGGTGAGCGCCTGCCCCGGCGGCATCAACCTCGTCGCGCAGCTCGCGCCAAGCGTCCACCGAGTTCAGACGATCGCGCCCAAAAGCCTCATTCAGAAGCCCGCTGGCTCCTACGTCTACGACCTCGGGCAGAACATGGTCGGCTGGGTGCGGCTGAAGGTGAAGGGCAAGCCGGGGACTCGGCTGACCCTGCGCTACGCCGAGATGCTCAATCCCGACGGCTCCGTCTACACCACCAACCTGCGCGGCGCCCGCGCCACTGACCACTACACACTGAGGGGCGGCGTTGAGGAGGTGTACGAGCCTTCCTTCACCTTCCACGGCTTCCGATATGTGGAGCTGAGCGGATTCGAGGGCAAACCGCCGCTCGACGCTATCACCGGAGTCGTCGTCAGCTCCGTGGACATCGACACTGCGGCGTTCGTCTGCTCGAACCCGCTCGTCAATCAGCTTCAGCACAACATTCAGTGGGGACAGCGCGGCAACTACCTCGAAGTCCCAACCGACTGCCCGCAGCGCGATGAGCGTCTGGGCTGGATGGGCGACGCGCAGATATTCGTGCGCACCGGCTGCTTCAACGCCGACATCGCCGCCTTCATGAACAAATGGGCCGACGATGTGGAGGACTCGCAGTCGCCCGCTGGCGGCTACTCCGACGTCTCTCCGCGCATCGTCGACCCGTCGGACGGCGCGCCCGCCTGGGGCGACGCCGGCATCATCTGCCCCTGGACGATCTACGCCTGCTACGGCGACACGCGCATTCTGGAGCGACACTACGCCTCGATGGCGTACTGGATAGACTATATTCACGACGCCAACCCCAACCTGCTCTGGCAGAAGCGCGGCAACAACAACTTCGGAGACTGGCTGAGTATCGGTGCAGACACGCCCCGGGATGTGCTGGGCACCGCCTACTTCGCATACGACACCAGCCTCATGATAAAGATAGCCCACGCGCTCGGCAAAACCGAGGACGAGCGGAAGTACACCGAGCTTCTGGACGGAATCAAAGCGGCCTTCAACACAGCCTATGTGACGCCGGATGCACGGATAAAGGGCAACACGCAGTGCTGCTACGTGCTCGCTCTGCGCTTCCACCTGCTACCCGAAAGTCTGCGCCCGCTCGCCGCTCAGCACCTCGTCGAAGACGTCAAAATGCGCGGCAACCACCTCTCCACCGGCTTCGTCGGCGTCGGCTACCTCACGCCAACCCTGACCGCCACCGGCCACCTCGATACCGCCTATGCGCTCCTCTTGCAGGACACATTCCCCTCCTGGGGCTACTCAATCCGGCAGGGTGCGACGACGATCTGGGAGCGATGGGACGGCTGGACAACGGAGAAGGGCTTTCAGGACGCGGGCATGAACTCCTTCAATCACTACTCGCTCGGCTCGGTCGGGGAGTGGCTCTACACCAGCGTCGGCGGCATCGATCTCGACCCCGATCAGCCCGGCTACAAGCACATCATCATGCACCCGCTCCCCGGCGGAGACCTCACCTTCGCCCGCTGCGTCCTTCCCTCGCAATACGGCAAGATCAGCAGCGAATGGAAGATGGAAGGCGGCGAGTTCCGTTACAGCGTCGAGGTTCCCGTCAACACCACAGCGACGGTCTTCGTCCCAGCAAAGAGCGCCGATCTAGTTCGTGAAATGGATACTCTCGCCTCTGCGCGTCCGGGAATCAAGTTCCTCCGCATGGATCAGAACTGCGCAGTGTACGAGGTAGGCTCCGGCTCGTACCACTTCGCCGCTCCGCTCTAGACGCGAATCTAGGGAAGAAAACAAGGGGTTGGGAACAACCAGGAACGGAAATGCCAACAGGTTCACTCGCTTGAGCCTGTTGGCATTTCCTTTCCTAATGTTGTTTGCCTTTGATCAGGAGTTTTCAACCTCCGGATTCCAGGGAATGGGAGAAGTGCGGGTTAGGCTATCGAGATTTTCTGCCTTCAGAGATGGTGTCTGCAACTGCGCCTATGTAGAGGACGATAGTGAGGGCAAATATGGCGATGAGAGCGGGACTGATGCCTTCATGCCGGTGCTTTCCCGAAACGCCCCAGGGCGACCAGAAGAGTAGGTAGGCGCAGATCAGATCGAAGACCAGAAAGACAGCCCCTTTGGCGTAGCTGCCATAGAAGAACTGCCCCGCCCCGGGCAGACAGACGGAGAGCAGGACGGAGAATCTGGCGTTAGGCGGAGCGGACTCCGGGTCGTAGCTCTCCCAGTGCTCCTGACGCATGAGAAGATCTGCATATTTCTTCTCGGCGGACGTTCGGCGGGGGTCCGCTTCCAGGGCGCGCCGGTAGGCGGCAAGCGCCTCATCCACACGCGCCACTCCTTGCAGAATGTCCCCCAGCATCTCCAGCGCAGATCCGTCCTTGGGAACAAGATTGAGCGCCTCGCGGCATTTCGCTTCGGCCTCTCCGTGTTTCTCCCGGCGGCGCAGCATATTCGCGTCGCGCAGAAGCTGCTCCGCCGCCCTCACCTCCTGAACAGACGATTCTCGAAATTCAGGGAGATTCTGGCCGTGCGTGACGATGGC
>JANXLO010000726.1 GCA_025355115.1 Chthonomonadaceae bacterium | reverse complement strand
CTCGCTCTTCCCCTCTTTCGCATTTGAACCGGGCGAACTCACCGGAACCTCGATGTAGGAGGTGCTGGCAAAGATCCCGGCCAGGCCGTAGTAGTCCTTCTGCGTGATGGGGTCGAACTTATGATCGTGGCAACGAGCGCAGGCGACGGTGAGGCCAAGAAAACCACGCGAGAGCGTGTCGATGCGATCGTCGTACTGGTCGAACATCTTGTTGTCGCCGTAGTAGACGGGGCCGATGGCGAAGAAGCCTAGTGCAGCGAGGTTATCCTTCGCGTCGGGTTCTGCAATCACGTCGGCGGCGATCTGCGCCTTTGCGAACCGGTCGTAGGGCATATCGGCGTTCAGAGCATGCGCCACCCAGTCGCGGTAGCGGTAGCCCTGCGGGTAGAGACGCGGCTCGAAGCTGTGGGCCTGATCCTCTCCATACCGCGCGATGTCGAGCCAGTAGCGCCCCCAGCGCTCTCCATAGTGCGGCGACGCCAGCAGACGATCCACGATCTTTTCCCAGGCGTTCGGGGACTTGTCGGCGACGAATGCCTCCGTCTCCTCAGGGGTCGGCGGCAGGCCTATCAGGTCGAAGGAGGCGCGGCGCAGGAGGGTACGGCGGTCAGCATAAGGGTTGGGCTTAAGATGTCTCTTCTCCAGCCTGGCAAGGATGAACTGATCGATGGGATTTCGAGGCCAGCCCTTGCGGCCGACTGCAGGCGGCACAACGGAGCGGACTGGCTGCCAAGCCCAGTGCGTCCTTTTCTGCTTCTCGGCGAGCAGTGCGGCAGGGCTCAACGCCGGAACCGGGTCGGTAGATTTTGGCCAGGGAGCCCCAATCTTCACCCACGCAGCAAGATCGGCAACAGCGCTCTCCGTCAGCTTCGATTTCGGAGGCATCTGGAGTTCAGGCTGAGCGTAGCGGACTGCCTCGACAAGTCGGCTGTGATCAGGATCGCCCGGCATGAGCGCAGGCCCGCCCTGTCCGCCCTGCATCATTCCCTGCCGACTGTCCAAAAATAGACTGCCCAAAGCTCGCTTCGAACTGTGCGAATGACAAGAGTAGCAGTAGGCCACCAAAACAGGCCGCACCTTCTTCTCGAAAAATTCCACCCCCGCAGGATCAGAAGGCCCTAAGTCCACTCGAACTGCGGGTGTTGTTCCCAGATTAGTGGTTCCTGCAGGCATGGCTTTTTGCGCTGAGGCAGGCATCAGCACTATCCCCACAGTCATGGCAAACAGCGCAGAGCTCAGAAATCGACAGGTCATTAACAGCTTACTCCGGCTAGCAAGATACTCACATTCGAAAGACGGTTGTGAACCTTCAGTTAGAGCGGCACTGTTTGCAAAAGTTGCACTGCAACGCCAGGAATGGCTCTTTTCGAGTGTCATTAGATGCTGAGAGCCAAGGAGCCTATAGTGCCTTCCCAGTGCAGTTGAAGAGATAGCTCTCCTGGTGACTCGGAATGGGCAGGATTAGCGGGCTCTTTGCTCGAAATGGAACATCAAGCTGTGTCACACGGAGGCTCTCGATGTTCTCTGACGAGTTAGCTCAGTCCGGATCACTCATCCCTAACGCGGATATGATAGTCATACTCCAGCAGTTGACGGACGGCATTATTTTGACCGATGCCGGTGGCTGCATTACCTTTGTGAACGACGCTGCCAAGCGAATGCACGGCGTCTCAGAGTTGGGTGTTCCTGTCGAGGACTACAGCAGTGCATATCATCTACTCACACTTGAAGGTGAGCCCTACCCGCCTGAGGAGCTGCCGCTATCGCGCGCTGTGCTGAAGGGAGAAGCCGTCACCGACGCGCGGTGGCGCGTCCGACGCCCCGACGGTAGCGAGATCATTGCCCAGGGGAACTCACGTCCCATACAAGACTCGACTGGAGTCAGACGTGGGGCAATGCTCACACTTCGGGATGTGACGGCGCAAGCTGCTGCCGAGCAGAGAGCAGAGGCAGAAGCGAAGGGCCGTGAGCTGGTTCAGA
>JANXLO010000704.1 GCA_025355115.1 Chthonomonadaceae bacterium | reverse complement strand
CAAACGGGTCGGCGTCCCTCAGACCGGAAGCACTCAGGACATCTCGTTGCGCCATGCGCTCCAGCAGGCGCAACTCAGTTCCACCGACAAAGGCGGGACGGTGAGCGTGCTGCCCAACGCCCCCGCCGACACTCTGACCCTCTTCGTGAAAAGAGACCTCGATGCAGCCTGGGTGCCTGAGCCGTGGGTGACGCGCCTCGTTAAGGAGGGCAAGGGCACTCTGCTCTCTGACGAGCGTGATCTCTGGTCCGGCAGACAGTTCGCCACCACCGTCGTCATCGTCCGCAAAAAGTTTTTGGACGAGCATCCCGACCTTGTGCAGAAGTTTTTGGCCGCGCATGTAGAGACCGTCGCCTACATCAAAGCGCATCCGGACGAAAGCAGAAAGCTCGTCTCGGATCGAATCAAGACGTTGACCGGAAAGACCCTTCCCGCTGACATACTGACACAGGCTCTCTCCCGCACGGACTTCACGTACGATCCCCTGAGGGAGACCGTGCTCACCTTCTCGGACTGGGCGAAGTCCCTGGGCTATGGCAAAGAGGATAGGAGCGGCCTCCCCGATCTCTTCGACCTGAAGCCGCTCAACTCCGCTCTGACGGCGACCGGCAAGCCCGCGATTCCGTAGCTTCAAATTCGCAGAGATGCGTTCGATACTGATAGGCGGGAGTGACTCCTTTTGGGGCTGTTCATCACAAAACCGAAAAATGAATTTCCGGAGACGCGGATTGGCACACTGCCGGCGCGTCCCCCGATCCCTGCCAAGATCAGCCTGGAGAACGTCAGCGTACGGTTCGACACCAGGCAGGGCCAGCCCGCCGCGCTGGAGAATGTCAGCCTCTCCATTCAGGCAGGCGAGTTCGTCTGCCTGGTCGGCCCGTCAGGCTGCGGCAAGAGCACCCTGCTCAACATTATGGCCGGACTGTTAGCTGCGGACGAGGGACAGGCGTTTAAGGACGGCGCTCCGATCACTAAAGCGGGGCCTGATCGAGCCGTGATCTTTCAGGAGGCCGCGCTGTTTCCGTGGCTGACGGCGGTGCAGAACGTGGAGTTCGCGCTCAAAACGGTGCGGAACAGGAAAGTGCGGCGCGAGCGGGCGCTGGAGCAGTTACAGATGGTGCATCTCAGCCGCTTCGCCCACTCCTATCCTCACGAGCTTTCCGGCGGAATGCGGCAGAGAGTCGCCATCGCGCGAGCGCTTGCCCTTGATCCGGACGTGCTGCTGATGGACGAGCCGTTCGCCGCCCTTGACGCGCAGACCCGCGATCTGCTCATCGAGGAGGTGCAGCGAATCTGGCTCGAGACGCGCAAGACAGTCGTCTTCGTGACGCACAATGTGCTTGAGGCGGTCACGCTCGGGGATCGAGTTATCTGCATGGGGGCACGGCCTGGCTGCATAAAGCAGGAGCTGAACATCACCCTGGAGCGGCCAAGGGCGGTTGAAGATCCGGACACGGCGCGATTCGCGCAGCGAATTCTGGCGAATTTGAAGGACGAGATCGCCAAGATCGTCCGCGAGGAGAGCGACTATGTCGAAGCGGAACGGGCGCGCGGCAGAGATGGTGACCCCAATCGCGTTCTTTATCCTAATGCTGGCACTATGGGAGACGGGATATAGGCGCGAGTGGTGGAACAGCACTCTGTTTCCCGGGCCTTTGGAGGTCTGGCAGGCGTTGGCCTCTGGGGTAAAGGACGGGTCGCTCATTCTCGCGACCAAGATAAGCCTCCTTCGCCTGCTGATCGCGTTCGGCATCGCGCTGATGTTGGGAACGCTGCTCGGCATTCTCAACGGAACAGTTCCGGCGGTGCGGCGCGCGATCGGTCCACTGGCACTGGGCTTGCAGACGCTGCCATCCATCTGCTGGCTGCCTCTCGCCGTAGTCTGGTTCGGGGCGAGCGAGAAAGCCATCCTGTTCGTTACGCTAATGGGCGCTCTGTTGGCCGTCACCATTGCGGTCAGTGACGGCATCCGCAACATCCCGCCCCTCTATCTTCGGGCCGCGAAAATGATGGGCGCGAGCGGCCCACGCCTCTATAAGGAGGTGCTGATTCCGGCGGCGTTTCCGGCGATCATCAGCGGGGCGAAGCAGGGCTGGGCGTTCGCATGGCGCTCACTGATGGCGGGCGAGCTGCTCTCCGTCTCCTCCGGCGCTCTCGGCCTGGGCCAGACGCTGATGCGCGGGCGCGACTTGAACGACATGAGTCAGGTGCTCGCGGTAATGACCATTCTGATCGCCATTGGAGTGGTGGCCGACCGCCTGCTGTTCACGCAGCTCGAAAACCGCGTCCGCCGCCGTTGGGGGCTCGCGTCGCCGTAGCGCGGCTTCCTGTGTAGTGTATAATAGGGAACTCTTTTGAACGATTTAGTCAGGAACCCTCCTGCTCTATAATTTCCGATACGATGAGGAGAGAACGATGTCGAAAGCCGATGTAGAGGCGATCAAGAAGTCGAAGGATGGGCTGGATGTTTGGCCGGACGTTCTGCGGTACGCGGAGCAGGGCTTCTCCAGCATCGACCCGGAGGATTTCGTGCGGATGCGCTGGTACGGTATCTATCAGCAGCAGCCGAACGAGGGTCACTTCATGATGCGAGTGCGGATTCCCAGCGGAAATATGTCCGCGACGCAACTGAGGGCTGTGGCTGATGTGGCGAAGGGCAGAGGCCGAAACATCGCCGACATCACCACGCGCCAGAATTTTCAGTTTCACTGGCTCACCATCGGAGACCTCCCTGCGGCGATCACACATCTGAACGAAGCTGGCCTGTCGACTGCGGGCGCCTGCGGCGACATCACGCGCAACGTCTGCGGTTGCCCGGTCGCGGGCATCGACCCCGAGGAGATCTACGACACGCGCGAGATCGTCGAGCAGGTGACGAAGTACTTCGTAGGCAACAAGGAGTTCTCCGACCTTCCGCGAAAGTACAAAATCTCGATCTCCGGCTGCGCAATCCACTGCAATCAGCCCGAAATAAACGACCTGGGCATTCAGGCGGTGCGTCGGCTTGTAAACGGCGCATGGGAAATCGGCTTTCAGGTGCGCGTCGGCGGCGGGCTCAGCACTCAGCCGCACTTCGCGCAGCAGCTCGATGTCTTCATCAAGCCCGAGCAGGTGCTGGACGTTTGCCGGGTCGTGACGGAGATCTTCCGAGACGACGGCTACCGTGCTCGCCGCAACCACGCCCGTCTCAAGTTTCTGGTCGCAGACTGGGGAGCCGAGAAGTTCCTGCAGGTCATGACAGAGCGCCTGGGCTGGAAGCCGGAGCCCGCGCTCGCCTGGGCAGAGCCGGTCGGTCGGGTGCAGCAGGATCATCTTGGGGTTCATAAGCAGAAGCAGGACGGCAAATACTGGATCGGTGTGTCGGTCATCACGGGCCGGGTGACGGGTGATCAGCTCGCGGCAGCCGCAGACATCTCCGACAAGTTCTGCTCCGGCAATATCCGCACTACCAATCAGCAGAACTTCCTATTCCCAAACGTTGATGAGGCGCACCTGTCCGAGGCGAAGCAGGCTATCCTCGATGCAGGAATGCACTGGGAGGTCTCCGAATTCCATAAAGGTGCTGTCTCCTGCACTGGCAACGAGTTCTGCAACCTCGCCATCACGGAGACTAAGGCGCGGCTCCGCGAGATCGTAAGCTACCTGGAGAGCGAAATGCTTTGGGACGAGCCGATCCGAATCCACCTCAACGGCTGCCCAAACTCCTGCGGCCAACACCATATCGGCGACATCGGCCTGCAGGGCTGCCTGGCGCGACTGAACACCGGCGAGCAGGTAGAGGCTTACGACGTGTGCCTTGGCGGGCGTCTCGGTGCGGACGCGAAGTTCGTCCGGCCCATCAGCCGCAAAGTCCCCGCGGACAAGGTGAAGTTTGCTCTGGAGAACATCCTTCGAGCCTATCGCGCAAATCGAGTCGAGGGCGAGACGTTCGGAAGATTCGTCGACAACCACACCAACGACGAACTGGCAGAGTTCCTAGGGCTGCATCTCCTGGCACAGGACGACCCAACATGGACACCCCCGCCTCCCCGTGCCCACGCCCCCGCAGGCGCAGACTGAAAGTTCGAGAACAGCTCGCTTCGCTCGCTGCCTAACCCCCCGACCCCCTTCTCCCTGCGCGGGGAAGGGGCCGGGCCTCTTAACGAATTCTAAGCTTTGAGCGGGCAATACAAGGGTATACTCCTCGAATAGCCCATGGAGTATTATGGGCGTCCCAGAAGGAGAACTCTCGTGAACAAAACTCGCACTATCCGCCTCGCTGTCGCAGGCTTTACTCTTCTCGGCCTGTCCGCAGTCGGCCTCTCGTCGGCGAATGCAGATCAGACGCCGAAAACCAAGATTACCGTCGCGCAGGCGGATGCCATCGTACTGAAGAAGTACAAGACCGGCAAAGTTCAGGGCAAAAGAGCCCTCGAAAACGAAGACAAAAAATGGCAGTACGCCGTCATTGTTAAAGCTGACGGGAAGCTGCACGAAGTGATGGTTGACGCGAGCACAGGCAAGATCGGCTCGGAAGAGATCGTCACTCCCAAAGAGGAGGCCACCGAGAAAAAGGCCGATGCAGCCGCGAAGAAGACCGGTAAAGCGAAAAAGACCAGCAACAAAACCAGCACCGAAGCAGGTGAAAAGAAGTAGCCGTTCGCATCATAGATACTACAGGCAGGCGGTGCTTGAAGAATCAAGCTCCGCTTTTTGCCGCCCGTCATTTGGCAGGTGTCCTCAAACTTTGAAGATTGTGCCGAACAGAATTCGAAGAGATTGCTTCCAACTTAAAACGCGGGACTGGTTCATCTGGCTTCGAAAGGCAACAGGCAGGTTGTCCCAACTCTGTGCAGAACCGTTTGTGAAATGAGAGGAATATCCGGGCCATCAGGAGAACATAGGGCGTACAGGCGAACGCTTTAGAGAGCAGGGGCTGAGTACGATGGATTCCACAGCAGCACGTGGATCGCACAAAATTCGGATCCGCCTTCTCGGGCCGTTTCAAATGGAGATCGATGGGGAGCCGGTTCGGTGGCTGCATTCGCTGAAAGAGCACTGGCTTATCGCCATACTGGCGCTGCGCAACGGCAGAGAGATTTCGCGCAGCCAAATCGCGACGATGCTCTGGCCCGACAGCTCCGATGAACATGCCCTGGCAAACCTGAGAAGCACTCTGTATAAGGTGCGGCAGACACTGGGCAGTGAAGCGTGTCGCCTGCAGGCTCCGACTGCTCGATCACTCAGGCTCGACGTCACCGGCATGGACATCGACATCCTCGCGCTACAGAGCGGCGCGGCGCGGGGGGATGCCGCCTCCCTCGAAGCGGCGGCAGATCTCTATCGAGGCCCACTGTTGGAGGGCTGCGACGAGGCGTGGGTCTCGCACGAGCGGCAGCAGTTCGAGCAGCAGTATCTTCAGGCAATAGAGAGTCTGGCAACGCATGCCGCCAGTTCAGGTGATCTCTCGAAAGCCATTCACCATCTTCGGCTCCTGATTCAAAGAGACCCCTATCGCGAATCGGCCCATCGCGCCCTGATGCGTCATCTCACCGAACAGGGTGACTACTCTGCGATGCTTCTGGTCTATCGAAGTCTGCGGCGGCTGTTGTCGGAGGAGATGAGCTCCGAGCCTGATGAAGAGACTGCTGTTCTCTACAGGAGCCTTCGAGAGCTGGCGTCGAAGAAGGCGGCCGGCCGAGCCGCAGTCACGCAGGGTGACGAGTCGACCGCGCTAAAACCATCCCCCTCCGAAATCATGGACGCACCGGAGCCTCCCTCCGACTCCGCTGCCCCAACCGGCCGAATTCCCAGAACTCTCACCCAACTTATAGGCAGAGGAGAGCTGATAAGCGAAGTTCAGTCCTGCCTGGAGACTGCTGCGCTGGTCACTCTGCTCGGCACGGGGGGCGTGGGCAAGACGCGGCTAGCTATCCAGGTCGCCGAAGAGTGGGCATGTAGCAGCGAGGTCTGTTTCGTCGAGCTAGCTTCTATTTCGGACCCCCACTCCCTTGCGACAGAGGTCGTTCGGAAGATGGGTGTGCGGGACGAGAGCGGGAAATCGATCGAGGAGAGTGTCGCAGCAGCTATCGGCACTAACGACTATCTGCTCGTTCTAGACAACTGCGAGCATCTTCTTGATGAGTGCAGCGCTCTCACCTTCCGGCTTCTGCGTTCCTGCCGCTCTCTGCGTATACTGGTCACCAGCAGGCATGCGCTCGGGATACCGGGCGAAGTGACCTATCCGGTCGCTCCGCTCGAGACTCCCGGTCTTCAGGTGGCCTCACATCCAGGGGCGCTGAAGATAGACAAGGGCACGATTTCCGCTTTAATGGCATACTCCGCGATTCATCTGTTCGTCCAGCGGGCGCAGGCCGTCTCCTCCTCATTTCGCCTGACAGCTGAGAACGGTGCCGCCGTCGCGTCCATCTGTTCGCACTTGGACGGGATTCCCCTTGCTATAGAGCTGGCGGCCGCCAGAATCCATACTCTCGCGCCGCAGCAAATTCTAGAACGGCTGCAAGATCGCTTCAAGCTGCTCGCGACCGCTAGAAAAACAGGAGTTCCGCATCACCAGACGCTGCGCGCCTCACTCGACTGGTCTTATAGCCTCCTTGCTCCGAAGGCGCAGAAGTTTCTCAACAGGCTATCGGTCTTCTCAGGCGGCTGGGCATTGGAAATGGCGGAATTGATATGCGCGGATCCAACTGTTGCAATCACAGGTGACGCGCTTGCCAGCGGGACGGACAGCGCCGATCCGTCGCTTGAGATCACTTCCACTGATGTCCTCGATCTCCTCAGCGGTCTAGTAGAGCAGTCGCTAGTGCAGGTGGAGGCGGGCGGTGAGAACAACCGATACCGGCTGCTTGAGTCGATCCGCCACCACGCGCTGGAGCACCTCGAGGCGAGCGGTGAGAGGGAGAGCGTACGCGGTCTCCATGCATCCAGCTTCGTGGCATTCGCCATAAATCAAACCGCGCACCGTGGAGGCGGGGGGCAGCGAATGGCGCTCCTGCGCTTGGACGCAGAGCACGATAATATGCGGGAGGCGCTGCATTGGGCTTTGCAGGAGGGCATGGCGCCTCTCATCGCTGTTCAAATCTGTCTTGCGCTCAGGAATTTCTGGGTCTTTCGGGGCTACTACCGAGAGGGACGGGATTGGTGCCAACGGGCGTTGGATGCGCTCGACTCATCCGAACCCACTGAAGAGCAGGCCCACATGGCAGGATGCATTGGCACACTTTCATGGCTGCAGGGAGACTTGCCGGAAGCGTATCGCCTGCTTAGTTCAAGCCTCGTCATTTGGCGTTCCCTCGACAATAGCCGGGGCACCATTGCCGCCCTTGAGCGCACAGGAGCGATAGCCACCGACCTGGGGCAGTTCGAGGAGGCGAAGTCCCTTCTTGAGGAGTCGGTGGCGCTCGCCCGCACACAGAATCTCCCGCTCTTATTGGCAATTGGCCTGATAAACCTTGGAAATGTTCTGGCCGAACTCGATATGGAGGAGGCCGCTACCAGTGTGTGGGAAGAAGGACTTGAAGTCGCTCGCCTGAATGAGGACTCCATCACGTCCGCCATCGCCCTCTCGAATTTGGGGGGTATGGCGGAGCTCAGGAATGAGTATGTCCTGGCTGAGCGTCTCCACAGGGAAAGTCTGCAAATCATGCGTGACGCCGGGGACAAAGGCGGAATCGCCATCTGCTCGCACTGTCTGGCAGGCGTGCTGGAGAACAGAAGAGACTACGCGAATGCGAGGTTCATCCGCCGAGAAGCTCTGACCTTGTGGCGTGATCTTGGCAATCGAGCTTATATGATTATCGGCATCGAAGGCTTCGTGCTGAATGCAATTTCACAGGCCAGATCATCCGAGGGGAGCCGCGCCGCACTGAGCCTGCACGCTGCCATCCTGCTGGGAGCCGCCGCCAACGCCAGAATTCTGCTGAAATGTCCGCGGGTTCCCACCTCGATCCGGCTGCTGGAAAAGTGCATAACATTCTCCCTTTCCGTTCTCGATGAGGCGGAGTACTACAGAGCATTCGCCGTGGGACAGGCACTATCTCTCGAAAGTGCTGTCCTTTTAGCTTTGCAGCAGTGAGGAGCCCTCATTCCGCACTCCCTTTACGCATCGATTATGCACACAGCAGGTTGCCGTTTCCGACGTCTCAGATAATCCCTTACATGTCGATCCAGTGACGCAACCCCGCTTGCCGGACGACATCCTCGCGAACTTTGTACACCAGCTCCTGCTCGATGCGCTTCTTCTCAAGAATCTCCACCGCCTCCGCTTCGAAAAGGGCCTTGTCGCAGTCTGGATCGGCCAGCATCTGCTCGTACTCCTCCTGCAGCAGATGATAGTATACTCCCCCGCTGGACGACGCGCTTCTGCCGCCGCCGATGGACGCCTTTCCGGCTTCCCTCACTTTTCTCATTCTCGGGTTCTCCTCGGTCCTGTCGCTAATCGACACCTTTCGCTATCGCAGCGAATAAACCCTCTGTGCGTTGCGCGTCAAGAGAAGCGCCTCTTCGGGGTTGGTGTTGTTGTGTGCGGAGGAAACCTCGCCCTTCGAGGCGAACGGACACCGAGAATGACAGCAGACTGCAGCTGATTTCTGCGGACTTGCCTCCCCGCGCTTTCGTGAGAGGCTAGGCTGGAAATGGCGGATGAAATAAAAATGATCGAGCGAGTGATTATTGTGGTGTTGGATGGCGTGGGGGCTGGAGAGTTGCCGGACGCTGGCCTCTACGGAGATGCGGGAAGCAATACGCTGGCTCATACGGCTGCGGCGGTTGGAGGGCTGAGCCTGCCGAACATGGGAAGGATGGGGCTTGGAAACATCAACGCCATCGATGGTGTGCCTCCCATATCCGTGTCGCTCGGCGGCTTTGGAAAAATGCGCGAGGCCTCTCCGGGCAAGGACACGATCACGGGCCATTGGGAGATGGCGGGAGTGGTGCTGTCCCAGCCTTTCCCGACGTATCCACACGGCTTTCCGCCCGAGATCATTTCTGCTTTCGAGAGGGCGATAGGCACGAGAACTCTGGGGAATTTTGCCGCTTCTGGCACGGTCATCCTGGAGCA
>JANXLO010000695.1 GCA_025355115.1 Chthonomonadaceae bacterium | reverse complement strand
CTGCAGGCGCATACTCACGACATGAGACATCCGCATCCCCTCCAGTCTGTTTACAATGAATTCATTGTAAACAGACTGGAGGGGATGCGGATGTCTCATGTCGTGAGTATGCGCCTGCAGGACGAGCCCTTGGCTCGCCTTAGACGTTATGCCAGAACGCTCGGGAAAACGGTAGGAGAGGTCAGCGCGATTCTTGTTGAAGAGCGGTTGCGAGAGGAGGATTTCGCCTTCATCGAGTTCCGCTCTTCGTCGGTTGGCAGGCAGGCGTACATGAAGGGCTCGCGGTTGGCGGTCTGGTGGGTGGTGCATGTCGCCCGATCCTTAGAAATGGATGCGGAGAAAGTCGCCGCTCATTTTCAACGGCCGCTTGTCTGGGCGAAAGCTGCACTCAACTACTTTGACGCGTTTCCTGCCGAGGTCGATCTGGCGAGTGAAGATCATCACGCGGCAAGTTTTGAGAAACTCAAACGAGCTTTGCCGAACGCGCAGGTTATGGAAATCGATGTAAAAGGCGAAGAGTAGATGGCTTCGTTCCTGCTGGATGAAAACATCTCTCCAATCGTTGCCGCACAGGTGCTTCGGAAAGACCCGACTGCTCGCATCATCAGCATTCATGACTGGCGAGGCGGGGAGCTATTGAGCATGAAGGATGAGATTATCCTGGCGATGGCGGATAGACTAACGCTAGTCACTTTCGATCTAAGCACCATCCAACCGATCTTAAAGCAGTGGGCAGAGGAGGGCCGTTCACACGCGGGAGTCGTGTTCATCGATGACAAATCGATCGCCGGGAACAACTATGGTGCGCTCGTGAAGGCAATGCTGCAGGTTTGGGAACGCCTCAAAGACCTCGACTTTACAGACGGCGTACTATTTCTGCAGCCTATGGCAAGCCGGCAATCGTGGCAGTAGCAGGCGAATCATTCTAGCTGGCCATAAGGCAGCTGACGCAGGAGGAGTCGGGGCGGCGGAGGGCGAAACTCTGGTTGGGAAGGGAGTCCAGATGCCGTTTTGGGATCGTCTATTCAACCCGAAAACCGTCATTGGCGGCAGGTCGCCGCATCGTGAGTTGGTCGAGAGCGTGGGGCTGTTGCTGCTCGCGGCTCGGGAGAAGCGGGACGACTCACTGCGCAACTCCCCGCGCCTCGCAGAGCTGCTGGAACTGCTCTGGCACCAGGATGACGTCTCCCTCGACGCCGTCCGCGAGGCTCTTGGATCCGTCGAGAAGGTGAGTCGGGACGTCATTGCGACGCTCGCTCGTCGGGTGCGCGAAGCCTCCTCCTCTCCTCCTTCCAGCCCTGAGGCGGTGTACGAGGCGGTGGTCGCTCTGCTCCACGAAGACCTAGCTGCTGGCCGACCCTATCCCCTGCCTTTTGGTCAGCTCACTATCACTCAAGAGACCGGGATGCGCCTTGTCCATGCTGTTACCCTGGCGCGCATCCTGCTTCCGGCGGAGCTTCATGAGCCTGTCTGCGACGCCCTGGTGACGAACAGTCATGCGCTTCAGGACGGAATCACCGCCGAGGCGCGCTTCCCCTACCAACACCTGCTGCGGAATCAGATACACAGGTATCTCGTCGCGTTCTCCCCGCAGGCGATCCCGCATTTTTGGCGAATGGCGGCGCAAGAGGATACTTCGGAGGAATTCTGGCCCGTGCTGGGACGTATTCGAGACAGAAATGCGGTGCCCTACCTGCTGGAACTGATTCCGAGAGCCGACTACCCCGTTGAGAGCGGCTTCTGGAACGTTGGGGGCATGCGCCAGACCGAGGACGGCCACCGTCCGCTGGCATTCGGCGGACAGTGGGAGATCATTGCCGCGCTGACGGAGATCGCGGACGTTCGGGCTGTCCCCGTGCTGCAGGCCATGGCCCAACGCAGCGACTACGCTCGATATCATGTCATCAAAGGCTTTGAGATACTCGACCGGCAACGTGAGAACAACAGGCTCGCGGAGCAGGCGGGACTGTCGGTTCGCACTATTCTGCGCAACGCACAAGACGGGAGTGCCGATCTGTTGCGGCTTGCCGCGCCGCCGGAGGACGCTCAGACGCTTCTCCGGCCCGTTGTTCCTGCGGCGAGCACGACTGCAACCGGCGAGTTGCTTCGCCCCTCCGACGAGCCTTAAAAGGCACGGAAATCAAGCTATGACATCGTCACTCGAAAGCATAGGGTGGGGACGGGAGGCGCTCGCGCGCGGCGAGGGCGCACGGGGGCACCTGCCGGATTCGTCCGTCGCCCGGCTGCTTGTGATGCTCTGGGAGGAGAACAGAGAGACGCAGCAGGCTGCCGTGCGTTCGCTGCCGGGCGGCAATCGGGACTGCTACTACGAGTTCAACTACGGCTACTTCTCCGAATCTTTTCTGCGAGAACTGCGGTCGCGCCACTCGCCCATGCCGGTGGAAGCCGAGGCGAGATACGAGGCGGTCGTGGGCGTGCTGCACGACCTGATCGACCAGAGCACCCGTGACATCCGGGCCATGAGCGGAATGCACTACTCGTTCCTCAGCAGCGCGCTCTATCTGGCCGTCTTCGCCACCTGCCGGGACGCGCTGCTGACCACGGAGCGGCTGCGGGCGGCCCCGCTCCACGTTCCGCTGTGCGGACTGATGTGGAATCTGTCTGCGGTCTCAGGAACCGGCAGACTGAACCCGCAGGATACGATTCAGCTCATGGAGGGAGCGGGCCGCGCGCTGGCCGTGATGCCTCCGGACAAAATGCCTGAGCTGTGGGCCGCGCTCTCGCACACGAACGAGACTCGCCGCCTTGCGGTCATGCCCGCTCTCTCCTACCTCTCCGACGCCCGGTCGGTTCCCTATCTGCTTGAGCTGTTGCCTATGCAGAAGCCCGTCATCGCAGAGCGCATCGTCGCCTGCCTGGGGCGCCTGGGCGATGCCCGCGCCGTTCCCCTGATCCATGACTTCACTCGCTCCGCTGACTGGCCTCTCCGCCGGGCCGGCAAAGCCGCCATCGCCGCCATTCGGCGTACTGAGAAGGAGGAGCCAGTGCGAACGCTGCTGCGCCCCTCCAGACCGAATACCTCCGATCTCCTCCGCTCCGCAGGACGAGCCCAGCACACCGAGCCGCCGAGCGAGATGCTGCATGTCCTGCCCGATCTTCCGGCTCGGGAGACTCGAAATGGGTGACAGGCAGGACCTGACGGGCGGTGAAAAGGACAAACCGCAGCCCGCCTCCGTGCCAGTGCCTGGCCTTGACGAACGACGCTATCGCGCGCAGGATTTCTGGAACCCGCGGCTCGAAACCGTACGTCAGGCTGCGAGCGATCTCTATGCTCCAGATGCCGCAGGGGAGGAGGCAGGCGAGCGTGAAGCAGAGGCCGCTGAGATGTTTCTGGCAGATTTGCGCATTCACAGTCCAGAAATTCCCTTGTCCGCCGACAGGAGACTCCTCGCCCTGTCCATCGCCGCGCAGAGTGTGCTGCGCGCCGTACGCATTAGCCCCGCCAGGCCGTTCATAGAGGACTCGATTGCCATCGCGTTGCGTCCGGTGCGTCGTCTGCGGGCGGGCAGCCTCACCGTTGAGGTATGCGCGCTCCTCTACGACTGTCATCGGGGAGTCTGGGCGCCTCATCTCACTCGCTCGCAGCAAGTCAAGATTCATGCCGCTCTCTCCCTCGCCCTGGCCGCGTTGCCGCCCGATGGCATGGAGGCATTCTGGGATGGCTTGCACGGCACAGACGCGCTGATGCGCGAGGCGATGCAGCTTGGGCTGGAGTTTCTCACCGCGCAGCACGCCTACTTGCATCTGCTGCATGGACTGGAGCACAGCAACAACAGCGGAATCAGAATCGGCATTGTGAACAGTATGGCTCAGATCGGTGATCCTGTCGCTCTGCCGCAACTCTACTCGCTGCGACGCACCGCTGCACTCAAAGACTGGCCGCTGGCCCGCCGCATTACCGCCGCGATCAAAGTCATCGAGCATCTGAACCGGGACAGGGAACATCGCCTGCTGCTGCGCCCCGCTTCACAACCTGCCGACTCCTCTCGGTCCCTCTTGCGCCCTGCCTCAGACGAAACCTTCTCCGATCCGGTCACCCTCCTGCGAGCGACAAGCGCATCTCTTCCACCGCCCGAATAGCAGTTGAGACACGTCGAATTGAGCAGGGTTATCTGCGGGCCATGAAGAACAAGAGGAGCACTCACTGTTGTTTTATTGGCTGCTTCCAAAGGAGGATCGCATGTCTCTGTTCCCTGCCGCCCCTGCTGTCGGCCGCGTCTGCCGCAAGGCTTTTGTGCTCACACTGCTCTGTCTGCTTTTCGGGGCTGGAGGGCGAACCGCTTTTTCCGCCGATATTCCTGGCCCCTGGTCTGTTGAGAAGGCGGCGGCCTGGGAGAAGAAGCATTCCTGGCTTGTCGGCTGCAATTTCTCGCCCTCTTATGCCATCAATGAACTGGAGATGTGGCAGGCGGATACCTTTGACCTGACCGCCATCGACCGTGAGTTGAGTTGGGCCGAATCGCTGGGCTTCAACTCGGTTCGCGTCTTCCTTCATGATCTGCTCTGGCAGCAGGACTCGAAGGGCTTTCTGAAACGGATGGACGCATTTCTGGCGAGGGCGGATCGGCATCATATCGGCGTGATGTTCGTTCTGCTCGACTCCTGCTGGGATCCGTTCCCGAAGCTGGGCAAGCAGCGGGAGCCTACCCCACACGTTCACAACTCCGGCTGGGTGCAGTCTCCCGGCGAGGACATCCTTAAAGACCCTGCCCGCTATGACAGCCTCAAGCCCTACATTACGGGCGTCCTGAAGCGCTTCCGCAACGACCGTCGAGTTCACGCCTGGGATCTGTTCAACGAGCCGGACAATGACAACCGGTCGTCTTACGGCAAGGTCGAGCTGGCGGACAAGCCGACATACGCGCTGGCGCTGCTTCAGAAGGTGGTCGGGTGGGCACGTGAGGTAGGGCCATCGCAGCCGGTGACGGTCGATGTATGGTACGGAGCCTGGGACGACGACGCGAAGCTAAACCCCATGCAGAAGTTCTCCCTGGAGAACTCCGACGTGATCAGCTTTCACAGCTATGGACTCCCCGATGAGCTGACTAAATCGATCGCCGATCTGCGTCGCTATCACCGGCCTATCCTCTGCACAGAGTATATGGCACGCCCGCGCGGGAGCACCTTCGATCCCCACCTGGGGCTGATGAAGGAGCAGAAAGTCGCCGCCTATAACTGGGGCTTCGTCTCGGGCAAAACGCAGACGATCTATCCCTGGGACTCGTGGCAGAAGCACTACACCGACGAGCCGCCCGTCTGGTTCCACGACATCTTTCGCCCCGACGGATCGGCGTA
This sequence comes from Chthonomonadaceae bacterium, assembly GCA_025355115.1. Classification (GTDB taxonomy): domain Bacteria; phylum Armatimonadota; class Chthonomonadetes; order Chthonomonadales; family Chthonomonadaceae; genus JANXLO01. The sequence continues at coordinate 9,097 of JANXLO010000695.1, read as the reverse complement.
TCGGCCGGAGGAGGCGGAGTACATCCGCAGCGTGACGGGCAAAATGCCCGCTGACTCGAATGGACAAAAATAGGTCTATCGAAGCCAATCTCATCTGCATCGGCATACTGTGGGTACTCCGGCATAAACTAGCAAACGCGCTTCATAAGGAAATGCCCGGAGAGATTCCGGACAAATCGGGGACTGAAGTCCGCTTCGTTGAAGTCTACATCCCGCCTTCCTGTGCGTTCAGCCTCTGACGTTCGTAATGAGAACTTCAGAGGCTGAACGGATTCTGCACCTCTTAAGGTAAACTAAACTCCTGCGTCAGGCAATAACATTGAACTTCATGCCTCTCGATTTTGGTTTCGCGCCGCGCTTTTCCTCCGCTGGCTAGCTCACTTATGGAACTCAGACAGATCGAATTTGATGCACCGATGTACGCCCAAGTAGTGGCTCTCCGGCTGCGTGTCCTCCGCGCTCCGCTTGGCCTTGGCTTCACTCCGGAAGAGATAGCGGCAGAGGCGGGCGATATATGCGTCGTCGCTTGCGAAGGGGAGAGCCCCGTCGCGTGCCTGCTGCTCGTGCCGGTCAATTCCGAAGAGGTGCGGATGCGGCAGGTGGCAGTCGACCCGGATCGGCAAGGGGAGGGAATCGGCTCGTCTCTTGTCGCCTTTTCGGAGCGCATTGCGCGAGAGCGCGGCTTTCGTCACATGACGCTTCATGCGCGGGAGACCGCCGTGAGATTTTACTTAAAAGCAGGGTATGAAAGCTTGGGTGAGCCCTTTGAGGAGGTCACCTTGCCCCACCGAAAGATGCAGAAATGGCTGATTTAGCGGCTCCGACGACGTCGCCGGAGGAGTCGATCGCGGATTGGAATCCCGATGCTCCGCCGCTGAAGACAGTGAGCGTCGGTGCGATCTACAGGCTCTGGCTGCCCCTCGCGATCAGCTTCGAACTGATGATGTTGGAGGGCCCGTCCGTGCAGGGCGCGATGGGTCGCCTGCCGTTTTCGACGCTGAATCTGGCGGCGTGGGGGCTTGCGTTCTCGCTTTCGCTGCTGGTGGAAAGCCCGGTCATCATGCTGCTCGCGACGGCCATCGCGCTTGTCCGCGACGAGGCCTCCTACCGGGCTATGCAGAAGTTCGTGGTCACTCTGATCATTGGCTGCACCGTACTCACGGGACTTGTGGCCTTTACGCCCCTGTTCGACCTCATCGCGCGCGGAATCATGGGGCAACCTGAGCCGATCGTTGCGGCGGCACGGCCTGCCATGCAGATTATGCTGTTCTGGTCGGCGGCGATTGCGTGGAGACGTTTCTACCAGGGGGTTTTGGTGCGGGCCGGACAGACGCGCTGGGTCTCCTGGGGAACCGTCGTGCGCCTGAGCGTGACGCTTCTTACGGCGAGCAGTCTGGTGACGTGGGGGCATCGATCCGGCGTGGAGGTCGGCGCGATAACTCTCATGGCGGCGGTGATCTTCGAGGCGCTGGCGGTCACGCTGTTCGCCCGGCCGATCGTGCGGAGCCACTTCATCGGCCACCATGATCCCGACGCCGTTCCCCTGACGCAGGCCTCGATTCTGCGCTTCCATATGCCGCTCGCGGCCACGACCCTCCTCATGCTGCTGGCCCCGCCCCTCACGGCAGCGGCGCTGGCCAGGCTCAGCTCGCCGCATCAGACGCTCGCCGCCTGGCCCGCCGCCTCTATGCTCCTGCTCGTCCTGCGAGGGCCGGGGCTGGCCCTTCAGGAGATCACCGTCTCGCAGTCCCGTCGCCTGGAGTCGCGCGATGCTTTGCGCCGCTTCACTCTGCTGGTGGGGGGATTTTCAACATGCGTCGCACTGCTGTTCGCCCTGACGCCGCTGCTGGATCGCTACATGGTCAGTGTGCTGCATCTGCCGCTTGAGCTGCGGGCGTTCGTGCGAGTCGGCGTAGTGCTCTGCTCTCCGTTGCCGCTCATCACCGCTCTCGGCTCCTGGGCGCGCGGCGTGCTGGTTGCCGCCGGACAGACGAGCATCATCTACAAGGGCATGGGCATCAACCTCAGCATCAACATCGGCATCCTTCTGCTCGGCGTCGCGATCGGCTGGCCCGGAATGGCGGTCGCCGCAGTCGCCTTCCTCTTCGCCGCATGCACTGAATACCTCTTCCTCCTACAGCACACCCGCCGCGCACTGATCCGGGCTTAACAAGGTGAAGGATAAGAAGTTTACCCTGCTGAATTGCCTGGTGTGTCGGGACGGTTGAACGTACTGTTCTGGTTGGGAGAGAAAATTTCTCTTCCGGTACGACGCTACACAAAGGAAGAAGCAAATTGCCGCAACGACGAAATCTATGCGCGACATCCGAGCGAAGGCAGAACGCACAATGACGCGAGTTGTCACTCCAGGACATGTCGCTGATATACGGGTTTGAACTCGTACTACCCGTTCTGGATATTTTCAGTCAAATTGTTGGGTCGTGAGCACTCGGCTGTGACGCCTGACGCCTTGTCTCTGCAACGTCGCTTTAGTGCGGCTTGACAGGGGACGAGGTTGGCGAGTATAATGCCGGACAGTGAACAATTTTACGGTGGTCGCCATGGGGCGGGGCCGGATGAGCGTGTGGTGGCTTTGAGAAGGTGGAGTACGCAGTCTGCGCGGTCACAGCGAGCCGGGTTGGTGAGAGCCGGTACGAGCGAACCTGCTGAAATGGCCTTTGAGCCGCAGCCGTGAAAGGCATCTGCCGAGTAAGGGTTGCCGGGGGGCTCCCGTTACAGGGTTAGGGTGTTCGGAATGCGCCCGCATTACCGCGCACCCGCTGAGGTCGTCATCCGTGAGGAGGCGATGAAGGCAGGTGGAACCACGAAGGCAGTGCCTCTCGTCCTGTGCATACTTTGTGCATGGTGGCGAGAGGCCTTTTGCGTCTTAGACAGACCCTCACCGCACTAGCAAGACCCGGTTCGAGCGGGCGACAATAAGGAGCGAAAGCAGTGGCAAAAGTGCTGGGAATGCGCTGTCGGGAGTGTGGACAAGACTATCCGACAAGCCCCATCCATGTCTGTGAACTCTGTTTCGGGCCGTTGGAGGTGGTACTGAACTGGGAAGAGATCACCCCAAAAATCTCCCGCGAGAAGATCGCCGCCGGGCCGCCCTCCATGTGGCGCTACTGGGATCTTCTGCCCGTCGAAGGCCCGCCGACCGTCGGCAAGCACGTCGGCTTCACGCCCCTCGTCAAGGCGGAGCGGCTCGGGCATGAACTCGGCCTGAAGAATCTCTACATCAAGAATGACGCCGTCAACTATCCCACGCTCTCCTTCTAGGATCGCGTGGTCGCCTGCGCCCTCACCAAAGCCCGCGAGTTCGGCTACGACACGGTCGCCTGCGCCTCCACCGGCAACCTCGCCAACTCCGTCGCTGCTCACTCGGCAGAGGGCGGGTTCCGTGCCTACATCTTCATTCCGCACGACCTCGAGCAGGGCAAAGTCCTGGGGACGCTCCTCTACGGTGCCAATGTCCTCTCGGTCAACGGCAACTACGACGAGGTGAACCGCCTCTGCGCAGAGGCTGGCGACAAGTACGGCTGGGCCTTCGTCAACATCAACCTGCGCCCCTTCTATGGAGACGGCTCCAAGTCGTTCGGATACGAGATCGCCGAGCAGTTGGGCTGGAAGGCACCCGACCATGTCATCGTCCCCTGCGCGGGCGGCTCGCTCATTAGCAAAATCTATAAAGGGCTCAATGAGTTCGACCGCCTCGGGCTCATCGACGGCGGCGTCTCCACGAAGATGTACGCGGCGCAGGCCAAAGGCTGCTCGCCCATCACGACCGCCATCAAGACAAACGCCGAGGTCTTCCGGCCTCAGAAGCCTAACACTATCGCAAAATCCATCGCTATCGGCAACCCCGCCGACGGCTATATGGCGATGGACACCGTTCGTAAATCCGGAGGATGGGCCGACGACGTGACCGAAGAAGAGATCATCGACGGCATCCGCCTGCTGGGGCGCACTGAAGGCATCTTCACCGAGACCGCGGGTGGCGTCACCGTCTCCGTCGCGAAGAAGCTGGCCGCGCAGGGCCGGTTCAAGCCGGACGAGATCGTCGTTATCGCCATCACCGGCAACGGCCTGAAAACTCAGGAGGCGGTCGTCGGCAAGCTCGGCGAGACCTTCGGCATCCAGCCCAATCTCGCGTCGCTCGAAGCCGCCCTCAACACCGAGAAGCTGCTGGCGGGGGTCGGCGTCTGACCGTCATTTCATAAGCGCTATGGGCCACACCGCATCGCCTGTGCTCGCCGCCGTGTCCGCTCGAACGGCGGCGCAAAGGATCAAAACCAATATGGCAGTCAATGTACTCGTCCCCACGCCGCTGCGGAAGTTCACCAATAATCAGGACACCGTGTTGGTCGCGCCCGGCACAATCGTCAGCCTTGTCGCGGAGCTAGAGCAGCAGTTTCCCGGCATCAACAAGAGCCTGACCGACGACTCGGGCGAGTTGCGCCGCTTCATCAACGTCTATGTCAACGAGGAGGACATCCGCTTCCTAGAGGGCAAAAACACGCCCATCAAAGACGGCGACTCCGTCTCCATCATCCCCGCCATCGCAGGCGGCTGATGTGTCCTCGAACCAATTGCCTGCCGCCCCATTTGGGCTGGCAGGCCCCTCATCTCCAACAATCCTGCCTGCGCGTCTACACCTGCTTCTGCATATTCCACTCACTAGCTCCCCCGCTTCCCTTGACAGCGAGAAGGCAATTGTGTTACGATAGCAAGTCTTCGTCTGCCCCATCGGAAGTTCGACATCCTTCGACTCTACCGTTGTGAGCGCAGCAGACAGCCCTTATATGCCCTCGCCACACCGCCATCGCTGTGTGACGATGGATCGCTCACCGTAACACCTTCGCTTTGACAAGGAGAGATCATGCGTTTGAATTCAAGAGGAGCCTGCTGCATCGCGGCGGCGTCCTTGCTCTGCTGTGGGTGGAGCGCTCGGCCTGCCCAGGCTCAAGTCGTCGATGTGATCGGCAGCATCACCCCGTTCAACGAGTACAGCTCGAACTTCGTCAAAACTTATAAAGACTGGGGCAATGAACCCTTCATCGCCGTCAACCCGCTGAACACCAATCAGGTCGTCGTGTCCGGGTTCGGCTACGGATCGCCGGGTGCAAACTACTACCTGTCCACCGATGGCGGCACCAATTGGGGAGCACGGTTCGCGGTGAGCTCACCCATCGCGGGAGTCACCGTTCCCAATGATCAGGTGTTCGCGTTCGACAAAAACGGACGGCTCCACGCCATCATGCTTGGATCGGACTCCAGCGGCAACACCAACATCTATCACGGCTTCACGGACAATGTGAACAACGACGGAGCCTTCGGGCGGCCTGCCAGCACCTGGGCATGGACGGCGAACGCCGGTCAGAGCAACGCCATAAATATCAATGGCCGGAGCACCGCCGATCAGCCCTGGATCAGCATCAGCAACAATACGATCTTCGCCGCCTACGACACCTTCACAACAGGCGTCGAGGAGCGAATCGTCAAATCCATCGACCTCGGCGCGACATTCACCACCGACTTCGCCGTCAGCCGCAATGGGCAAATTTCGACCACGGTCAACCCGGGTCTGCGCATCGCCACCGATGCCGCCGGAAACGTCTACAGCATCTTCGGAATCGGGACGGGGACTGTCTCGGCAGGCGTCGAGACGGTGACATATCGCCTGAACCGCAACCAGGATTTCACGAACTCCAATGCAGGCCCTGGCGGCCTCCTTATCGACGGGGGCAATTCCGCGCAGTTCGGATCCAAGTTCGCCAACATCAATCAGCTGCAGGGCAATACCACCTCTATCGCAGTCACTCAGGATGGCAGTCACGTCTACTGCGTCTACGGAAAGCGTGACGTCAATGGAGTCGATAGGCTCTATCTGGCGGAGTTTCATGACAACGGCTCCGGCGGGCTGATCGAGCGCGCCAATCCGATCATATTCTCCCCGGTTGGCCAAGCGGCAGCTCTGCCCTCCATCACCGTCACAGCGAACGGCACTATCGCAATAGAGTACGACACGTTCAATGCGCTGAACGGCATGATCGACATTCATTACGCCACCTCCAGCGACAATGGCCTCACTACGATCGATACCATCATCAACTCATTCACCTCGCCTGGCCTGCCCAACACGACCGCATTCCCGGATGCGAATCGAATGCTCGGCGACTACCAGTTCATCACCTCCGTCAACGACACGGTTTATGGGACATTCGCAGGACGCGGCAACGTCAACACCAATGTCGGCGGCAACATCACCGACACTCGCGGCAACATCGATCCGTTCTTCTTCAAGTTCTCGACATCTGCGGTCAATACACCGGAGCCCGGTTCCCTCGCCCTTCTCTTCAGCCTGGGACTTGGAGGCGCCGCTCTCCTGCGCCGTCGCCGCCGCTGAATCCTCGTCGGCTTCTTCTCGCAAAGCGGGGCAGGAATTCTCCTGCCCCGCTGTCTCGTTTCTGCGCACTATGATTCCTGTGGTTTGCAAGCCGAGATGACGGAATGGATATATTATCGATCCTGTGATAATCTCTTGGCATACGCTCCAGTCCTAGGCCCTTGCAGGAAAGAGCGGCACTAAGAGCGAATCCGCGCTCAGCAGCAACCTCGTTCGGTGAGCAGGCAACTCGTCACCCATCGGAGCGCTAACTGATTGTCGTTTCCGAAGGAAACTGGGCCGAAGGTCAACCAGCGGAGGAGTTCACTCCGCCGTGCTTTCACTCCGCCATGCCATCACTCGGTCGGTGCTGATATATCGGCATTTCTTTACGAATTTCGCCGATTCCGTCCGAGGCTATCGCCGACAACGATGGGCTAGCTTTACAATGATGATTCAGAAGGACAGCATGACCATGAAAAGAAGCGGATTGTGGAGTGGAGCCTGCCTGGTGGGACTGATTGGCCTTGCTCTTGGAGGGTGCAGCAGCGGCTCCTCCAGTAGCGGTGGCAACAGCGCCATCCAGCTTCAAATAGGCACCACGGTCGGCAGATCGGTTTTCCCGGCGGGCAGCACACGCGCCGGCGGGACAGGGCAGACAGTGGACAACGTCGGCTGTGACGGCGGGTCGGAGGCCTATCACATTCACGCTCATCTTAGCCTGATCGTCAACGGCGAGCAAATCGCCATCCCAAAAGGGATCGGCATTCCGGACGGGACGGCCGTCGGCACGTCCATCAGCGGAGGAAGCTGCATCTACGCGCTTCACACGCACGATGAGACAGGAATTGTCCATGTCGAGGCTGCGTCTCCCGCGCAATACACATTGGGACAGCTCTTCGACATCTGGGGCGAACCGCTCACCTCATCGACCGTCGCGACCTATACGGGCACGGTGACAGCCTACGTCGACGGCTCAGTGTTCCAGGGCGACATTCGCAACATTGTTCTTACCTCGCGCGGTCAGATCACTCTGGTCATCGGCAACATTCCCTCCACGATCCCCAACTACGCCTTCCCCTCCGGCTTCTGAGGAACAACGGCTTCACGGAAAACAGGCGGCCCATCTCTTCGAAGATAGGCCGCCTGTTAGCCTGTCTCGGAAGAGGAATCTGAACCGTCGCCGCCGAATACCAACACAGAAAGTAAGCTCGGCGGGGTTAACTCCTCCGCTTCACCAGGACATAAATCAGAATGATCGTTTGCGGTGTGCTTCATGAAGACGACTGTCCCGCGCTGCTGAAGACGGACTGGAAATACTGCCCGCTCTGCGGTCGCAAGACAGCCGCCGTCAAGATCAACAGCGATACATTTACCCTCACCTCCCTGCAAGAGAGCAGAATTACCCTGCAGCTACGCCACGAGGGATTTGCGGACATCGACGGCTCTGTCGAGACGGCAGACAGCGCTCTGTCCCTGACGAGCAGCCCCTATTTCTCGCTCGCACCCGACCGCAGGGTTGCGTCGATCGCGCTCACGGCAGGCAGGATCGACAAGGAGCAGTATGCCCTCATACTCCTCGTGACCCAAAACCAGCGCAGGGACGGCGGGAATGCCGACCTTGTCTGGCGACGCCAATCGGAGCTGCGTGAGCCAAAGCGTCTGCGCCTGATTCCGACCTTGCCAGGCCGTCTGGAAATTCAGGAGACCCTCCTGCTCTTTAGCAGGGCCACCCGCGAGCGCACTCTTACCCTCAGAAACAGCGGCAGCACACCTCTGGATGTCACACTGGAGTCACTTCCGGTGGAGTACGTACTGAAGGAGGGCTCGGAGAGGCGGCAGATCCCCCCGCTCGGAACGATCACCATGCTGCTGGGTTCGGTCGAGAACCGTCCGGCCGCGGGCAGGCGCGAAGTCATCCTCCGGTGCAATGGCGAGGATCAGACCGTTTCGCTCCTCCGGCTCCCGGAGCGACGCAGCCCTCTCAATCCGCCCCGTTTCGTGGTCGGCGTCGATTTTGGAACCCGCAATACCTCCGTCGTCATCCGCGATCTTCGCGGCGACGGCACCTCCCTCTCCCTTAGCTTTGTCAGTGATGTGCGCGAGCCGACCTGCATGTACTTTTCCACCGTCACGCGCCGGGTCTATTTCGGCGACGAGGCTTATGCCGAACAGCAGAACGACGGCCCGGCACGCGGCGTTCTCGTCGAGCGGCTGAAGGAGTATCTGACGGGGGAGAAGGAGCCGTTCTTCGACAGCGCGAAGGCGTACGGCTTTCCCAATCTCGAAAATTTCAAGGTGAACAACCTGCTCGCCCTCTATATGCGCGACTGGAAGGAGCTCATCGACGCCGATCTGGACCAGCGCACACAGGGGAGCGGAGCGGAAGTCTTTTATGTCTTCTCAGTGCCGGTGCTCGACGATACGGGCGCAGGCGACGGGCCGCTTTATCGGCTGCACACGGAACGTATGCGCAAGGCGCTGCGGGACGCAGGGTTTCCGGCGGACGATCCCGAGCGGTTCTCGTTCGTCAAGGAGCCCGCTGCTGCCGCGCTTCATTTTCTGATCGGAAAGGCTTTTCACCCCGAAGTCAATGCACGGGTCGCGAAGATGATGAAGACACAGAACGCTCAGCTCGCTCAGGGAATCCCGCTGCTCATCATCGACAGCGGAGGCGGCACGACGGACGTAATGCTGGGCAATGCGATG
>JANXLO010000598.1 GCA_025355115.1 Chthonomonadaceae bacterium | reverse complement strand
CGAACCACTTCAGTGAGCTTGAGAATAGCCTGCTCCCGATTCGAGTCGATCTCCTCATAGCTCGTGATGCACAGGCTGAGAAGGCCCATCGCCTCATCCGCGGAGAGGAAAAGGGCTTTCAGCCCAAGACGCTGCAGTGACATGACTGTGCCTTTCGCGGCTCTTGCATAGACAAGCAACCAAAGGGCAAGCGGGCGCGCTTGTTTTTTGGGAATAGGTCGTTCCTGCCTATTGTAGAGCAGAGTGCCCGGCGAAGACATCTGCTAAATAGCGGATTTTGAGACCCAACTGCGCACATTCCCCAAAAACAACGCATGGCACGAAGTCAGCTGGAAGTGAGGAGATTTAGATGAGGGTTGGTCATAAATAGTTGACCGCGCCAGAGTGCTCCAGCGCGCCCTGCCTGCCGTATCATAAAGTTACCACACTCACTCTACGGAGGCGACTTTAGATACCCACAGAACCGCTACTTGTCACTCTGGTCAAACTCGTCGATCGACTGCCTGAGCCGTCCCTGCCGCCTCACAAACGCGGTCGCGGACGTCCGAGTGTCTTCCCGGACACGCTGTTTCTGAAAGCACTGATCATTATGGTCGTGCGTCGACTGCATAAAGTTGGAGAACTGCCCTCAGTCTTGGAGCAACCCACCGCGTTGGTGGATCTTTTGCAGCCCTGGGCACAGAGCGGACGCGCCGTGGCTATAGACAGCACGGTGCTCAAAGCCCTCGGAGGCGTCTGGCACAAAAAAATGATCGGGCGGTCGGGAACGTGCCCCACACACGCATCGATACCCAGGCGCATTGGACCAAGTCGGGCTGGCACGGCCGGGTCTATGGCTGGAAGCTGCACCTGTGCTGCACGGCCGGTCCGATCTGCATCCCGCGCTCGGCGGAATTGACGACGGCCAATGTCGCCGACAATGAGCAGGCTCCCTCGCTGCTCCTGCAGTTGCCTCTGTCTCCGCTCTTTGCATTAGGAGACGTGCTTTACAACACATCGGAACTCAAGCAACATTGTCAGCAGCGCGGACGCACGCTGGTGACGACCCAGTACGGTCCCTATCCGCACACTGGCCCAGGGGTGGAAGTGCGTCGGCTCTTTCACAAGTTGCGTTCAACGGCCATCGAGAACTTCAACGAGCAGTTCAAGGGCATCTTCTGTGCCCATGAACAGGCGCCCACTAAGGGCGAGACGGCGACCAAGCGTTTCGCCCTAAGAGCGGTGCTGCTCTACCAGATCGCCCTATTGCATCGGCACGAGCAGAAAATGGATCTGCGCGTAGGGCTCAAGCCATTTCTGAGGGCTGCGTGAGAATTATGACCAGCCCTCATTTAGATATGGTCAGGATCGGATCAGATGCAGCGATCTCGCCAGATCGGGAAACTTGAACTGCAGCAGGAGGCCCCCGAAATAGATGAACGCATAGACGAAGATTCCGCACCGCATCAGAAGCTGCACGAAGCGCTCTCTACCAGGCGTGCGGCGAATCCGCTCAAGCCCGTAGAGCGGGCCGACGACAAAGCTCATTTTCAGCACGAAGAAGGCAAACAGACTCCAGGAGGCCGTTGCAGCCAGCAGGGGATTGGCCTCGATTGCCTTGCCGCTGTGGAGCAGATAGATCGTGGATAGACAGTCGAGGGTCGCCGCGAGACCGATGATCCATGTCTCGATCAGCAGAGGGGTCGCGAGTTTCTTAGGAAGAGGCAGTACCTCAGCGATCATCATTACTCTCCAGGAAGCGCCAGACTTGGCTCACTCAATCTTCAAGCAATACTACCTGAGAGTACGCGAAAGGAGCGGAGGACGCGACAAAATACGCCGTTTGGCAGACGACATTCCCTCCTCATTAGGATAGAATAGCACATATGCCCGACTTACGGCAAGACCGACGGTCGACGAGGAGAGAGTTATGCATCGCACTGCTGCACTGGAAATTCCAACCCATCGAAACAGCGTCACTCTGCCAGAAATCTTCGCTATCGTGCTGATACTTGCCATGGTCCTCACAGTCTCCCTGCCGGTTCTCCGGCGAACTCCAACACCTGCTCTGGCACAGCCACTATCGGCAGCCCAGCACCCTCACGCTCACTGAAGATCGTGTACGACCTGTTGACTCAGTCGCGATGGGCCGGACTTCGCCATGCTCAATCTTAACTGCCTCACCCTTCTAACTCCTCTTACCCGTCCTCACCTCGCGTCAATGCTGACTCTGTTCACCGTCACTTTAGCATCTTCGTCACGCTCATCGTTGCAGGAGAATGCGGGAGCAGCAGGGAACTCTTACTGGACATGGACAAAGCATTGGCGAAGTCTATGAAGCACTTTTTCCAGGAGAAACACGATGAGATTGCAGGACAAAGTCGCCTTCGTCACGGGCGCGAACAGCGGCATCGGCAAGGCGATTGCGATGCGATTCGCCGCCGAGGGAGCGCATGTCGCGGTCAACTATCTTCCCGGAGGCACTCGGGAAGCCGATGCCGCCGCTGAGATCGCAACGTTCGGGACGACGGGGATCGCGGTCGGCGGGGATGTCAGCAAGCGGGAAGACGTGGAGCGGATGTTCACCGAGGTCGTCGCGAAGTTCGGTCGCATCGACATCGCCGTCAACAATGCAGGCATTGAGATCAAGCGGCCGTTCCTCGAAGTAACCGACGATGAGTGGAACAAGGTCATCGCGGTCAACCTCTTCGGAGCCTTCCTCGTGCATCAGACTGCTGCCCGGCAGATGGTGAAGCAGGGCCCCGGCGGCAAGCTCATCAATATCTCCTCAGTCCACGAGGACATTCCTTTCCCCGAATACACCGCCTACTGCGCCTCCAAGGGCGGGATACGCATGATGATGCGCAACCTCGCAATGGAGCTTGCCCCCTACCGAATCAACGTGAACAACATCGCCCCAGGCGCCATCGCGACTCCCATCAACCAGGCTGTCCTCGACGACCCCATCGCCAGCAAGAATGCGATCAGCGAGATTCCCTGGGGACGGTTCGGTCGGCCCGAAGAGGTCGCGTCCGTGGCAGTCTTTCTCGCCAGCGACGAGGCGGAATACGTCACGGGAAGCACCTACTATGTGGACGGCGGCCTGACGCAGCAGGTCACGCTCTACTGAAGTCGCGATAGTCAGGAGGGATTGCCCGTCGCGAAGGCCAGCAGACTGGTGGCTATGTCCAGAGTGGAGGCGAGGCCGTTTGCGCCACTACAGGTAGGAGCGGCCCTTCCATATTACGGGCTTTTTGCGCAGGCTCTTCCAGAACGAGGCCCACTGAATGGCGACCATGAACAGGATGGAGAGAGGGTGCAGCAGCACTGAGTCGAGGTGTCCGAACCGGCGGGCTTGCAGCAGACGCATCAGCAGTATGAGGCTGACTTGACCTGCGCAGAGCCAGCCCCAGAGCGGCAGGGTACGGGCAGAAGTCGCGGGGGCAGCGATTGCGGCTAGCAAAAAGAGGAACGGCAGAAGGAACAAGACTGTCTGAAGCATGGTCATGATGACGAGAGAGCCAAAGCTGCCGAGGCCTTCGTAGGCGTTGCGGGTGAAGCCATTCCAGACCGCTCGCCCGCCGGCGTACATGCGACACGCCATGCGGTCGCTGCCGTCGAACAGGCGAACAGAATAGCCCGCGGCTTTGATCCGCCGCGCGAGCTGAAGGCCATCGTGGAAGGTGGCAGGCTGGCTGGCATGTCCACCCACTGCCCTGTAGGCCGCGGGGCTCAACAGCTCGAACTGCCCGCAGGCCGCGACCAGCTGCGGAAACGGCGACTCCCACACCATACGAATTGGCAGAAACGTGATGATAAGAAAGTGCAGCATTGGCAGGACAACGCGCTCGGGGAACGTTCCGGTGGTCTGATAGGGGAAGGTGCTGACCATGCCCGCCCCGGTCGTCTGAGCATGGTGCAGGGAGACGACGGCGAGACCAGGCAGTGCGCGCGTATCCGCATCCACGAAGAGCAGCCAGTCCGCGCCCTGCGCCATAGCCGCCTCGCCAAGCTGACTGCAGGCCCAGACTTTGCCGGCCCAGCCATCGGGCTTCGGCTCGCCTCGGAGGAGGGAGACGCGAGAATCCTGCGCCGCGATGTCAGTGATGATTCGGTCGGTGCCGTCCGTCGAGCCATCATCGAGCGCCAGCAGCCGCAGTTGAACACCCTCCTGCTGGAGCCAGCCCTCGATGCAACCTCGGATATTCTCCGCTTCATCCCGCGCTGGAATCAGAACGAACAGTGTCTCCTCCGGACGCGACGGAACGGCATCCGACGGAATCCTGGCGTAGTCGCGCAGGTTGCGAACCACCATTCCCAAAAACCCTGCGAGCATCACTGCAACAACCGACTGATAAAGAATCATGAAGTGCCCGCCCTGCCCCATCAAGAGTTCAGGTCAAGAAATCGAATAGCGTTCGCCGCGTCAAACCGCATAGTCGGCAGTGCCTTGCCGGAAGCGGCATGCGCGTTTGGGGCGCTTCGCCGGAAGGACGCCTGCTGCGGAGATTATAGCGCAGGCGACGGCCCGTGTCAAACTTTTGAGCCTCCGCGTTTCGCCGACCCGCCTGCCGGGGTAAAATGGTGATACGTGGCGTGGGATGTGTCGTCTATCATGCTGTTAAACAGGAGGGCGACAGCGGAAATATGATTGCCACAACCGGGGTGACAATGCCAGGAGTCGAAGATCAGCTGGTGACGCGGTGCCGTGCAGGAGATCAGGATGCATTTGCACAGGTCTATGCGCAGTACGAGCGGCAGGTCTTTCGTTACGCCTACCATCTACTGGGGAACCGCGAGGACGCCGACGACATCAAACAGGATACCTTCCTGCGGGCGTATTCGGCCATCAAGTCGTTCCGAAGCGAGTCCAGCCTCCAGACCTGGCTGCTGAAGATATGCGGAAATCTGTGCCGGGACCGTATAAAGTCCTGGGATCACCGCAAGGTCACTTACGATTCGACGCTGCGTGACGAGCAGATGGGAATGAGCGGCGAAGCCGAGGACCCGTTGGCCATCGTGCAGCGCAACGAGATGACCGATATGATCTTCCGGGTCCTGCGCGGAATGCCGGAATCGCAACGCATTATCATTGTGCTGCATGAAATAGAAGACCTGAATTATGAGGAGATCGCCGAGATACTGGGCTGTTCGCGCACCAGCGTGAAATTGCGCGTTTTCCGTGCGCGGCGCGCTCTCAAAGAGCGCGTTACATCGCTAATGATGCCGAGGGTTTGAGGATATATAGAAATGTGGATGAGAAGCGAATGCAGCAGACTTTCCGTTCAGCTCTGGGACTATGCCGCTCTGCGGCTGTCAGCAGATGACACCGCGCTTGTGGAGCGTCATCTGCTGCAGTGCCGGCGTTGCCGGGAGGAGGCTGAATCCTATCGGCAGACTGTCGGAATGCTGACCGCCGTTCGTCGTCAGCCCGTTCCGGCCTCCCAGTCTACCTGGCGCGGCCTGCAGGCGCGGCTGGAAACGCCGCGCCACCATCCTGCCTCGCGCTCTGCCGACTGGCTGCCCCGCCTGACGCTGGCCGGAGCCGGAACCGTTCTGGCGGCAATGCTGCTCTTCGTCGTCACTGGCAGCGGCCTGCACCGTCCTGCCAGCGTGCGTCCCTACTCCACTGAAAGCGCTCGCACGACGCCATCGCATGAAGAGACGCAGATTGCGGAAGCGAAGGCTGCCGGTCCGGAACCTTCCAATCTTGCCATTGGCGATATTTTCGAATCCTTCTTGCCCGGACAACCGGCGCTGGTCAGAGCGAATGTTGAACCGAGCGTGCGTTCGACAGTTCCAGTCCATGCCAGCCACAGCCGAACCCATGGTCGCACCAACCATTGGACAGCAAGAACAGGCTCTGTCTCGCCCCCCACTCTTCCCAGTGAACCCTATACGGCCCAGTTGGATGGAGGCGATGCGACGCCAAATTCCACGCGTCATAACTTCGTGATGAGCCCCGTCACCGCCCAGTCGGAGGCGGAGACATCGCCTCACTACGTGATCGGCAGCATACCGGCAGGCCAGGCCACAGGAGCTTCTACTTCCTCCAACGGCGACGGCTCTGATGAGGGAGGCGCACTGTGACGCGCAATCGCACGGGGCTGACGCTGAGCCTCATGGCGTTATCGCTTGGCTCGCTGGGCCCGGCCCGCGCCGACGGAGTGCTGGAGCAGATGCAGAACGATGTCGCGGCCGTCGTTCGAACCGCCAAAGGGAGCGTCGTCTCCATCGAGGATGAGGGCGGAGCTCCTGGCCACCGCTTCGGAGCCGAGCAGCGGCCTGGTGAACAGGTCAAAAACCCGGAGCATGGCAGGCGGGGTGGCTCATCCCCCGAGAGTGTCAATATTCCGAAGTCTGGGAGCGGCTTCAGCATAGGCAACGGCTACATCGTGACGACTGCGGACGTCGTTGACGGGATGCAGCGGCCGATCGTCATCACCGACGACGGAACGCATATCCGAGCGAAGCTTGTCGGCATCGACTCCGAAATGAATCTTGGACTGCTGCTCATTTCCGTGAAAGCCAATCTGCCAGCCCTGAGAATGGGTGACTCGGATACAGCGGTTCCAGGGCATTTCGCCATTGCCATCGGCAATCAGGCTGGCCACAACAATTCGGTCGCGCTGACGATGATCGCCGGCCTTAGAACCGAGGGGACATTCACCGGTGAACGCTTCTATCCTTCTCTCATTCAGATCGCAGGCACCGTGGGTGCTGGAACTAGCGGCGCTCCGATCCTGAACGCCCGCGGCGAGGTGATTGGCGTCATCGCAGGCGTCCCGGCGGGCGAGTGGATGGAGACTCAGTTTTTTGCGAATCCGCAGTCAGGCCTGCCTTCGCCCGAAATGCGAGGCAGACCCTTTCCCCCCGGTCTGAACGGCCTAAGAAACCCGCAGAATCAGATTTTCAATCCGCCTCTTGGACAGAACCCGAACAACCCGTTTCCGCTCCAGCCAGGGACGCTGCCATCCGGCACCGAGCAGAACGGCCCATCAGGATCACGGCTTTTTCTCCGTCCTCCGGTCACCAGTGCAGGGTTCGC
The DNA here is from genome assembly GCA_025355115.1 of Chthonomonadaceae bacterium. Taxonomy (GTDB): domain Bacteria; phylum Armatimonadota; class Chthonomonadetes; order Chthonomonadales; family Chthonomonadaceae; genus JANXLO01. The sequence continues at coordinate 7,112 of JANXLO010000598.1, read as the reverse complement.
CATACCCATCAACGACCTGCAGTTCTCCATCAAGGAGCTGATGACAAACGGCAAGATCGTCCATATCTGGCTGGGAGTGGATCTGAAGAATGAGCGCCAGGTCTCCGAGGACGACGGGATAATAAAGGTGCTTCGCTTCGTGCGTGTGCGCGGCATATTTCCGGATTCTCCCGCCCAGAAGGCAGGCATCCAGCCGGGGGATATTCTCTCGGAGTTGAACGGCAAACCACTCAAATCTGGCTTTGGTATGCGCATGGCCATTATGCGGATACACCCCGCGGACAAAGTGCCGGTGACCATCGTGCGCAACGGGGCCACCATGGCTGTCGTGCTCACCGTGGAGGCTCGCCCCGCTAAAGTAGCTCCTCCAGCCATTCAGCCCAAGTAGGGTTTTCTCTCTGTCAGACGGTAATCCGTGAGATGGGAATCCAGGAGTTGCAACATCTGTCTTTAAAAGGCGAACGTCTTCCAGACGGAAATGCCCGGAGGACTACAGCCGACAAGGTAATCGATGCGCCCGCGCAGGCGGTCGCTTGGCCGCAGGCCCGCCGCGCAGAAGTACTCTTCGGTGCCCCGCTGTAAGTCTTCCCGGAGGAGGACTTCAGCCCCCGATCTCCTACAGGGGTTTTCAACCCCTGTAGTCCACGCTAGCGGCCAGTATTGAACTTCGTGATGACAGGTACGTCCAATCTAGCGTATGTGTAAGAACAGGCTTGCAGGGGTGCCTCCACGCATGGTTTTTGCGCTATCCGTCGGTCATACAGTTCCGCTCAACTGCCCTGGCGCGTCCGCGGTGGGTGCTTTCCGATGCTGGCGGTCTCTCGTCAGTGGGCTTGCGCTGATCGTGGTGCTGCTGGGCGTCTCGGGCATCGAGGGGAAGGCTGAGCCGCTCGTCGTGACGGACGCCAATGGGCGCAAAGTGAGGCTGCTTCAGGATAAAACTCTCGGTGCGACTGTTCTGCTGTTCGTGACGAACGACTGCCCTATCACGAACAGCTATGCCCCGGAGATCAACCGGCTTCTCGCGGCCTACACGCCAAAGCACATCGCTTTCTATCTCGTCTACGCCGACCCTGCGCTCAGTGCGAAGGCCGTGCGGGTGCATCTCAAAGAGTACGGGTACAGCTGCCAGGGGCTTCTCGATCCGGCGCACATTCTGGTAAAATGGACGGGGGCGTCCATCACCCCTGAGGCCGTTCTGCTCGATCCGAACGGCAAGCGCCTCTACAAAGGCCGCATCGACAACCGCTATATAGATTTCGGTAACGCGCGGTACGCCGCGACCGTGCATGATCTGCGCGATGCTCTGGACGCTAGACTGCATGGCAGGCCCGTCGCACACGCTACGACGACAGCGGTTGGCTGCTCGATCCCCGATGCGCCCGCTCGTGGCATCTCCACAAAATGAAAGCCGCTGAATGACGCTGCCGCCCGGCCCGAAACCGAAACTGCCTGGAGCCAACCTGCTCGCACTGCGTCGCGACACCCTTGGGTTTCTGCGTGGTCTCGCGCTTGAGTATGGCGATCTGGTGCATTTTCAGGTGGGCAAGCAGGACTATTTTCTGATCAATGATCCGGAGGCGATCCGCTCCGTGCTCGTGACGGACTACCGGAACTTCGCGAAGGGACGCGGTCTGGAGATCGCCAAACGGCTGCTCGGCGAAGGCCTTCTGACGAGCGAGGGCGAGCATCATAAGCGGCAGCGGCGGCTGGCGCAACCCGCGTTTCATCGGCAGCGCATCGCGGCTTACGGCAGCATCATGGTTGAGCGGGCGCAGCGGATAGGCGCGGAGTGGCAGGACGGAGTCACCCTCGACATCTCGCAGGAGATGATGCGGCTCACGCTCGGCATCGTCGCCCGTACGTTGTTCGACACCGATCTGGAGGCCGAGACCGAGGAGATCGGAGCGGCGGTTTCCGAGGCAGTGCATCATCTCGATTTTGCGATGCTGCCCTTTTCGTCCCTGCTCGAGCGCCTGAATCCAGCCATCAAGCGCAGTTTCCAGCGGACGCGCGACCGCCTCGACGAGACCGTCTATCGCATGATCCGCGAGCATCGCGACGGGAAGGATCGGGGCGATCTGCTCTCGATGCTGCTTCTGGCGCAAGATGATCTTGGGGACGGCGGGGGAATGACCGACGAGCAGCTGCGCGACGAGGCCATGACCATCTTTCTGGCGGGCCATGAGACGACAGCGAACGCTCTGACATGGACGTGGTATCTGCTTTCTCAGCACCACGAGGTAGAGCGCAAATTTCATGCCGAATTGGATTCCGTGCTGGCAGGCCGGTCGCCAACAGAGGCAGACGTCGCGAATCTTCCTTACACCCGGATGGTGCTGGCGGAGTCGATGCGCCGCTACCCGCCCGCATGGGTGATCGGGCGACGGGCAGTCGCCGACTATCGCATTGGGGAGTTCACGCTCCCGGCAGGATCGATCTGCATGATCTGCCAGTATGTGACGCACCACGACCCGCGCTGGTATCCCAGGCCCTTCGACTTCGATCCGGAGCGGTGGACGCCCGAGGCTCAGGAGCAGCGGCCCAAATTCGCCTACTACCCGTTCGGCAGCGGCCCCAGAGTCTGCATCGGGGAGGGATTTGCCTGGATGGAGGGCATTCTGCTCCTCGCCACTCTGGCCCAACAATGGCGTCTGAGCTTGCTTCCAGGCCATCCTGTCGCGATGCAGCCAATCGTCACGCTTCGGCCCCGGCACGGCATGAAAATGACTTTGGAGCGCAGGGCTGCCTCGGATTTCAATGATTCACAATCTCGCCTCGATCTCGCGACCGCCGCGAAATGAGGCCCGGCATCTCTTAGGAGGAGACTCGATGACGCTCAAACGACCGCTCTGGATCGCGACTTCGCTGGCAGTGACCTGCGGGTTCGTCGGATCCGCGATGATGACCCGCTACTCTCCGGCGCGAGCCGAGGCCAGCCTGCCCACGGCGAAGGCGACCGCGAAAGCGAAGCGCTCGCTGACCTATGCCAAGGACATCGCCCCGATCCTCAATCAGAACTGCGCCTCGTGCCACCGTCCCGGCGAGATCGGCCCTTTCGCGCTGCTGTCTTATGCCGACGCGAAGAAGCGCGCGGCTCAGCTGACCTCCGTGACGGAGAGCCGTTTCATGCCGCCGTGGCACGCGGAGTCGCACGGGGAGTTTCGCGACGAGCGCAAGCTGACCTCCGACCAGATCGCGACCATCAAGGAGTGGGCCGCCGCTGGCGCCCCCGAGGGCAATCCGGCGGCGATTCCGGCCCCGCCGAAGTTCCCGCAGGGCTGGACGCTCGGCAAGCCCGACCTCATCCTCGAGCCCTCAAAAGCCTACACGCTCGGTGCGGAGGGCACGGACGTCTATCGCTGCTTCGTCATTCCGGGCGGCCAGACGCAGGATCGCTACATCGCCGCGATGGAGGTTCGGCCCGGCAACGCGAAGATCGTGCACCATGTGATCGCATACCTTGACGGCAGCGGCAAGGCACGGCAGCATGAGACTGAGAACACCGACGGACAGCCCGGCTACACCTCCTACGGCGGCATCGGCACGTCGCCCTCCGGCTCGCTGGGCGGCTGGGCTCCCGGCAACATGCCGCGCCTGCTTCCCGACGGCGTGGGGACGCTCTTCCCGAAGGGCACGGATGTCGTTCTCCAGGTTCACTACCATCGGAGCGGCAAGGCGGAGACCGACCAGACGAAGCTGGGCCTCTACTTCTGCAAAAAGCCGGTCGAGAAGCGGATGCGGATTATGCCCATCATCGGCCTGCTCTCCATTCCGGCAGGAGAAGCCAACTACACGGTGCGCGGCTTCCCAATGCCGGTGCCGAGCGATGCGACCATCTTGGGCGTCATGCCCCACATGCACCTGCTCGGCAGGGACATGACTGTCACCGCTTCGCTCCCCGACGGAACGGCGAAGCAACTGGTGCATGTGCCAAACTACGACTTCAACTGGCAGACGACCTACATGTACAAGGAGCCGGTGAAGGTGGCGCAGGGAACCCGTCTCGGCCTCATCGCCCACTACGACAACTCCGCCAAGAACCCGCGCAACCCCAACAATCCGCCGAAGCCGGTGAAGTGGGGCGAGCAGACGGCGGACGAAATGTGCATCGCTTTCGTCTACTACACGCTGGACAAGGAGAACCTGACGCAAGGCATCGCGGTGCAGGGCGGGCGCGAGTTCGGAGCTCGGCGCAAGACAGCCGACGCGGGAAGTCCTGGGACAGGCGGCAACGCCGTCATCCTCCAGCAGCTCCTTAAAAAGTTCGACAAGGACGGCGATGGCAAGCTGAACACTGAGGAGCGCGGCGCTCTGCTCCAGGCTTTCCGCAGCAACGAGCTGAACCCGGAAGAGAAGTCGGCTGTTCTGGAGTTCCTAAAAGAGAAGCGAGCCGCAAGTCCCACTCCCTGATACCCTAACCAAATTGGAGTTCGATAAAGGCTATTTACAAGCGTTCCCAGGCACTATTCGGCCTGTCAATCCATTGACAGGCCGTGTTTCTTTCCGGTATCCTTCTTCAGCAGTCAGGCGGGGCGGAACCGCTTCGGCGAAGTGCGGAAGAACGGAGAATTAGGATGCCGAAAGTGCTTGTCAGCGACCCACTTGCAGAGGTCGGAGTCGCGAAATTGCGGGCGGTGCCAGGCATCGAAGTGGACGTCAGGCATGGTCTGAAGCCGGAGGAGCTGCTCGCTATCATCGGGGAGTACGATGCGCTGGCTGTGCGCAGCGAGACGAAAGTCACCGCCGCCGTACTCGCCGCCGCCGACCGCCTCAAGATCATCGGGCGAGCAGGCGTTGGAGTGGACAACATCGACGTCGAGGCCGCGACGAAGAAGGGCGTCCTCGTAGTCAACTCGCCGGACGGCAACACCCTGGCTGCGGCGGAGCTCACCGTCGGGATGCTGCTCGCGCTTGCCCGCCAGATACCGCAGGCCGACGCCAGCATGAAGGCGGGGCGGTGGGACCGCAAGAAATTTCTAGGCACAGAAGTATTCGGCAAAACCGTCGGCATCCTCGGCTTGGGGCGCATCGGCAGCGCGGTCGCCGAGCGGCTGAAAGGCTTCGGCGTCGAGCTCATCGCCTACAACCCCTTCGTCCCCGAGGAGATGACCCGCCGCATGGGAGTCGAGCCGGTCTCGCTGGACGACCTTCTGCGCCGCAGCGACTTCATCACCATCCACACTCCGCTCAGCGACGAGACGCGCGGCCTGCTCGCCGCCCCGCAGTTCGCCCTCATGAAGGACGGTGTCCGCATCGTCAACTGCGCGCGCGGCGGCATCGTCGATGAGGCTGCACTGGCTGAGGCTGTGAAGAGCGGCAAGATCGGAGCCATCGCCTTCGACGTCTTCACCAAGGAGCCTCCCGATTCCGACAATCCGCTGCTCGGCCTGCCGCCTGTCAACATCCTGACGCCTCACCTGGGCGCCTCGACGGAGGAGGCGCAGACAAAAGTCGCCGTCGATGTCTGCGAGCAGATCGCCGACGTGCTGCAAGGCCGCCCCGCCCGCACCGCCGTCAACCTGCCCTCCATCTCCGCTGAGGACATGGCCCGCATTGCGCCGTACCAGACGCTCGCCGCTAAGATAGGCAGCCTCCAGATGCAGCTAGCGCTCGCGGCAGGTGAGGCAGGGAGACGCATCAACGCCGTCGAGGTCATCTTCAGCGGCGACTTCGCCGGTCTGCCCACCGCGCCCATCACTCGCGCCGTCCTCAAGGGGCTGATGGCGCCGCTCTCTTCCAGCACCGTCAACATCGTCAACGCGCCTTCGCTAGCAGAGGCGCGAGGCATCAAAGTCGTCGAGTCGCATCGTCCCGCGACCACCGACCACACCTGCCTGCTCTCGGTTCGCGCTCACCTTCCCGGCAGCGATCGCACCATCTGCGGCACCGTCTACGACAGCGATCCGCATATCGTCCACATAGACGGGTATCACGTGGACATTCTGCCGTTCGGCCACATGATTGTGACGCAGCACAGCGACCGTCCGGGCATCATTGGCAATGTCGGCATGCTCCTCGGCAGCAACCATATCAACATCGCCGGAATGCATGTCGGACGCGAAACCAACGGCGGGCGGGCGATCATGGTGGTCATGGTCGACGAGCCCATTCCCGCCGAGATCATGCATCTGATTCGAGGCTTTCCCGGCATGGAGGAGGCGCAGTCCGTCACACTCTGAGGCCTTGCGGGATCATTTTGCCCGGCGTACAACACTCGCGGGCAGAGCCAGTATGGCTCTGCCCGCGAATTTTCTTGAGGCGAAAGCCTGCCTGGTATCGACGAGTAAACGGCCGTGAGCTTAGGCTTTTGACCAGCCTGCCTGACGGTTGTAACCTGAATGTAACTATTTGTAAGAGTCAGGCTCACAGAGAGAAGTGAGAGTGAACTTTAGACGGCTCACTTTCGTCCCTGATATTGTGCGCTTTGTTTAGTCATCCTTTATCCCGGCAGGAATTCACTGAAGCCGACGAGCTGGCTACGCATCACTTTCTCATAACCCGCCTATGCCGTTTCAACGCGGAGATCGCATAGATCAGCAGGAGCAGTAACTTTCACCCATGGTATCGACGCCGACTCCCACTCCAAGGGCGCTACGCCCCGCTATTCTCTGGCAGGATAGACTCCTCGCTTTCTGCTGGCTGCCGCTGAACTTGCTCTTCGACTTGTGGGTAGCTCTGACCCCACTATACGAGGAGAAGTGGGGTCTTTCCCTGATCACCCCTCCTCGCCCGCACTATATGCCAGCCCCTCGATACTCCTTCGGATTTCTCGCGATTGTCACGGTATGCGTTTTGAGCCTTTCGCTGCTTATGATGCACTATCTCTCCCCGCTGGTCTCGCGCACACTCCTCGTGCTATCTTTCGGCTTCTGCTTCTGGCAGGCGGTTCGGCCGAAGCGCTAATCTCCGTCGTCTTGCAAGCGCCAGGGTAGGCCTTCGCTCTACATGCCGCCCTTCTTCAGATCATTTTTGTCGCCTGACGCCAATTCCCCGCTCTCCATTCCTTCCAACGGTTGCATCATGCCGCGAGTTCGTGGCATAATGGCAGTTCAGAGGACATCCCACGCCGGGTGCCCGCCGAGGCGCGACAACTCGCCCGGCCTCTTCTG
>JANXLO010000597.1 GCA_025355115.1 Chthonomonadaceae bacterium | reverse complement strand
TTCGTCAACATCGCGCACGCTCTCAGCCCCTCGTTCCCGGCATTTGGAAAGGAGGTCGACTTCACTCCCTTGTTTGCCTCCGCGCCCTGGAGCGAAATGGCCCCGTTGCATTTTCACTTTCGGCCTGAACTGATCGGACTAGGCTATCTTGTTTCGACTGAAATCAGCCTGACGGTCTGGCTCTCCTTCTTCCTCATGAAGCTGGCGGCTGTCATTGGGGTCGCGTCCGGGGCAACTCCCGGAACGTTGCCAATGGCGCAGGAGCAGGGCATTGGCGCTTATCTCACCCTGTTCGTCATGCTGCTCTGGCTCTCTCGTCCCTATCTGAAGCGCATATGGAAGCAGGCATGGAGCGACCGTGAGACCGCTGGGCCTGAGGGCATTCGGTACCGCTGGGCATTCACGGGGCTAATCGTCGGCTTCCTCACCGTGTGGAGCTTTATGACCCTCGCTGGCATGGCAGCCTGGGTGTCGCTCGTCTATCTTATCCTGGTGCTGGCGGTGGCGTTGGTGTACGGCAGGCTGCGGGCCGAGGCTGGGGTGCCGCTTGTCTGGCTCTTCCCTTACTATATGCAGAAGAACGTCTTGCTCTACGCTTTTGGCTCCGGACCGTTCCAGGCGAGTGGGCTATCTACGCTGCCTGTCTGGGCGCTGTTCACTTTTCTGGCTCGCGGCTATTTTCCGGCGATGACTGGCTATCAACTCGAGAGCATGGAGCTTGGCCGTCGCGCCGGAATTAATCCGCGCAGAGTGGTCGCGGCAATCACCCTTGCCGTCGCGCTTGGGATGCTGGTGGGCTGGTACAACCACCTTGTCCCGTACTATAGGTTTGGAGCACTGAATCTGCGGGGAGGAATGTGGGGGACGTGGCTTGCCCAGCCTGAATTCGAGCACGCCGCGGCATATGTGAAGACTCCGAAGCAGCCCGAAATGCCCCGCATCTGGGCGACGGGGGCAGGGGCTGTTGTGGTTTTCACTCTTTGGACGTTGCGGCTTCGCTTCACCGGATTTCTGCTGCATCCCATGGGCTACGTCATGGCATGCAGCTACGGCAGCCTCATCTGGTCGTCGTTCCTGATCGTCTGGCTATTGAAATCACTGGCGCTGCGCTATGGCGGCATGCGCTTCTACAAGACTAGCGTTCCGTTCTTTCTGGGGCTGGCATTGGGTCATTTTGCCATAGCAGGAATTCTGTGGGGACTGACCGGCGCGTGGACGGGCGACTCCGTCCACGGATACGAGGTTTTTTTCGGATAGAACAGCTCGCACCTGTCCGCTGGGTTTCCTCTCACCCATGGCTCAGGGGAGGGCTATCCGACCAAGTTACTTGTCGCCGCTCGTTTTGGCTGTCACCGCATCGGCATACTGAGGCCACCGGACATTGATCTGCGAAGTGGCTTGAAACGCATCAAGACCATCCTGGATTTTTTTGCCGTTGAGCAACTGCCCTTTGTAGAGCAGCATGCCTCGCTCGGCCGCCGATTTGGCCTTCTCGAAGGGAACAGTCATCTCCGACTGCCGATCAAAGCAACGGATGATCCAGAATGCATCTCCGATCCGGACAGGATTGGTCTGCTGCTGCGGCTTGAGGGTGAAAATGATTTTGTTCATTTCAGGCGATTTTTCAAGTCCTGGCTGCCCGCGCCGTATCGCGGGCATCATCCCCCCATTAGTCGCGCTTCGGTCCTTGCTGTAGAGCTTGGCGACCGTAGCGAAAGGCTGGCCTTCCTTCAAAGCGGCGACCGCTTTATTGATTTCCTCCGCAGACTGCGTGACTATGATTCCAATCAGGACGGTCTCTGGCCGGAAAAACTGAGCGTTCGGGTTGGCGCGATTGATGTTGCTCTGATAGAACTGACGGGTTTCGGCTTCATTTACACTAATCCCCCGAGTGATGAAAGCGCTGCGCGCCATATTGATTCGAAGGCTGCGCTTGATGTCCTCGGCAGCCTGATGGGTGCGAAACAGCTCAGCGGAGAATTTAGGATCGGCGCTGATTTCGCTATACTTGCTTGCCACTTCCGACTCTTTCGGCAGAGTATCTTCCTTCTTCGCGTACTGCAGGAACAGCATCTCCTGCGCCATGGTGTGCGCGGCATTATTGCCGGCGGCGACATCCATCCTGTGATTCAACGACTGAATGGTGATCTCTTCGCCATTGATCGTAGCGACCACTTCGTTTTTCTTGTCATGGTTTCGAACGAAGATGCCGCCGAATGCGGCTCCCGCTCCCAGAGCCAGCAGCATTCCTATGGCGATAAGCAAAGGGCGCAACCAACGGGGGAATTCTCGCTCCTCCTCTTCCTCGCCGTCCTCCTCTTCTTCTGTCGATTCCTCCTCTTCCATGATGTCATCATCGTCCTCTGGAAGGGATTTCGTGGTTCGCTTCAAAGCCATGATCAATTCACCTCTCGTGAAATTTTAGAAAAACTTATTGGGACCAACGGTCTATTTCTTTTCTCTTGCCCGCGATTCCTGCCTGCTGCTATTTTCGCATCATTAGATACACAGCGCAGACGATCACCACAATGACAATAACCACTGCGATGGGAATGATGGGCAGCCCGCGCGGGACGTCAGTTGGGATTTTGGTGGGCGCAGAGACAGGGGTCTCCTTCGGGCGCACGACCTGTTGAACTGGGCCTGAGTCGGCGGCAGGCGGAGAGCCCGCGCTAGCAACGACTGGCGTGGGGGCGGCTCCAAGCACCGCGCTGCACTGCCAGCAGGGATCCTTTTCCGTCACGTCCTGGTTGTTTGCGCCGCAGTGCGGACATTTTATCTTCAATCTATTGTTCCTTTATCGGTGAGGTCATGTGCCTCCAGTTCATGTCTGAGCGGAGAAAATCCTGCTGGCCGATCTGAAGGATCAGGCTCAAGGCCGCTTCGGCAGTGAGAGTAAATCCCTCAGACCAGGCCCCTTTGAACGCC
>JANXLO010000517.1 GCA_025355115.1 Chthonomonadaceae bacterium | reverse complement strand
CGTCGCTGGATGAAAGCCTGCAGACTGCTTTCGCCGATCTTAACGACTGCGCTTCCCTCCCCTGCCCCCCGTAGGAAAAGACGATCTTTGTAAAGAGCGTGTCCGAGGTCGTACTTTACGAAAGGGATATCGGCATCCATGCGATCGATCGGCAGCCCTGCAAGGGTGAAATCTGTGAAGTGCAGGCGCAAATGCCGAATGCTTCCCTTCCAGCCGCCTCTGGGGTGGAGGTAGAAAGGCAGTCGGTCGGAGCTCTGGTGTGAGCTGTTAATGTCGATTGACCAGATGTCGTTAGCCAGCATGCCGAACATTCCGCGGGACTGAACCCTGCTATGCACTTCGCCCATGCCATTGAAAGCCTCATTGACCTGACTATCCGAGGCTCGAGCGGCCCGTCGCTCTAAGCTGGCATGGAAAGTCAACAGAGCGAAGAACCCAACCGTCAGCACTTTAAGCGTATCGTCCATAGTCCCCTGCCCTACTCGCCCAGGTAGGCTTTGCGCACCGAATCATCCTGCAAGAGGTTTGGGGCAGTGTCGGCCAGCACGACGCGGCCGCTCTCCAGCACATATCCCCTATTGGCAATGCGGAGCGCCTGATTGGCGTTCTGCTCGACTAAGAGGACGGTTACTCCCTGAGCATTGATCTCTCGTATTATCTTAAAGATGCTCTGAACCAGAAACGGCGCAAGGCCGAGAGAAGGCTCATCGAGTAGAAGAAGTCTTGGTCGAGCCATGAGCGCCCGTCCTATGGCGAGCATCTGCTGCTCGCCCCCCGAAAGCGTCCCCGCCGATTGAGCCTCGCGCTCCTTCAGTCGAGGAAACTGAAGGAAAATCTTTTCCATATCTTCACGGACTGCGGCTTTCTGGCGAGAGCGCGTGTAGGCTCCGAGATCCAGGTTTTCCCGGACTGTCATGTTGGCGAAAACGCGCCGGCCTTCCGGGGATTGGCCAACTCCTAGCGCGACGATGTCATGTGGCGGCAGTGAGTGAAGCGGCTTGCCTTCAAACATCACTTCGCCGGAGCGCGGGCGGACAAGGCCTGAGATGGTGCGAATCGTCGTGCTTTTGCCGGCTCCGTTTGCGCCGATCATCGTCACGATCTCGCCTTCCTTCACCTCAAGCGAAATGCCGTCAAGCGCTCGTATCGCGCCATAGTAGACGGAAAGATTTGATATCGTCAGCATCTTTGCTCCTACTCCGGCTGCAGTTGTGTGGGAATTGTTGAAACGGATTCGATTTTGACAGGCAACTCGGCCTCCTCTTCACCGAGGTAGGCTGCGATGACCTTGGGATTTCTCCGTATTTCGGAGGGTGTGCCATCTGCAATGACCCGGCCGTAGTCAAGAACATAGATGCGCTCACATATGCCCATCACAAGCTTCATATCATGTTCGATGAGGAGAATAGTTAAACCAAAATCGTCGCGCACCTTCCGTATGAGCTCCATGAGACTGACCTTCTCCTGTGGATTCATCCCCGCAGCGGGTTCATCCAGCAGGAGCAGCTTCGGATCGGTCGCGAGTGCGCGAACGATCTCCAGTCTGCGCTGATCGCCATAAGGAAGATTCTTCGCCTGCTCGTTCTGCACATTAAGCAGGTTGAAGCGCACAAGGAGCTCGCGGGCCTTGGCGATGTTCTCCTCCTCCTCACGCTTCAGCCTGCCAGTACGCAGCATTGCGTCGAAGAGATTCGTTCGTCGTCGGAGATAGGTGCCAATTCGAACGTTCTCCAGCACCGTCAGTTCGCCGAAAAGTCTGATATTCTGGAAAGTCCGCGAGATGCCGCGCTTCGCGAACTGATATGGCTTATAGCCTGACAGCAGACGCCTGCGCTTCGGAGCGACAAGCAGTGCCCATAGGACAATAAGCCCAGCGACTGTCCACTTAATTCCAAGCTGAAGATGAAGTGATTCGGGCCTGTTTGGGTCGATGAATGGCACGACAGCGGTGGAGAGGATCGTTCCGATGATCCAGCCGCCCAGTGCTGCCAGCAAAATGTCGCCCGTTAGAAACAGCCTTCGTTTGACTGTTGGAACCGGGCGATCTCCCGCAATGTGACTCCCGCAGAAAGTGAGGAGGCCTTCCGAAGGCTCATAGACGCCCGTCATCAGATTGAACAGAGTTGTCTTTCCTGCGCCATTGGGACCGATCAGTCCGACAAGCTCGCCACGTTGCAACTCGAGGCTCACATCCCCCACTGCCGTAAGGCCGCCAAAACGGCGAGTCAGGTTCCGTATGTCCAGCACCAGTGGCTCGTCGGCAGTCAGCGGTATGCGCTCGATGAGGGGAGGGGGATTGGCTGCTTCCGCATTGTCAACTGGTGGTATCTCTTCAACGCTCTTGCGGCCAAATCGCCGTCTGAACCATATGAAGCTAAGCTCTCCCGTTCCAAAAACTCCGGACGGCCTCAAGATCATCATCAGGATGAGAATGAGCGCGTAGATGACCTGTAGGTACTCGTCGGTGAAATGAATTTTGTCTCTGACGGGCTTCAGGGCTTCAGGAAGTGCGGTGAGGACTATCGCGGCGAGCGTCGCGCCGGTGATGCTGCCGGTGCCTCCCAGCACGATCATCACGACGTAGTTCATGGAGAGAGTGAAGCCGAAGACGTCGGGCTTAATCAGTTTTGCGTGGGCAAAGAGAACGCCTCCTACGCCCGCGAAGAAAGAGCTTAAGACAAAAGCGGAGACTTTGATACGCGTCGTATGCACTCCCATGGCATCGGCTGCGATCTCGTCTTCTCGAACCGACATGAAAGCCAGTCCATGGGAGGAGAACTTGAGATTGCGAACGAGGACGATGAGCAGAACGACCATACCCCATAGCAAAGGAAACGTGGTCAACGACGGCACGCCTTGGAAACCAGTGGCGCCGCCCATGTAGTCGAGGGCCGGAGAGATGTCGTGGGTGTTCTCCAGCATCACCTTGATGATCTCGCCGAAGCCGAGCGTGACGATGGCCAGATAGTCGCCGCGTAGACGGAGGCTGGGGACGCCAACAATGAAGCCTCCAGGCCGGCTTCGGCAAAGGCATCGGCATAGACTCGCGCGGTTGCGGCGTCCTCCCGGTTGTAG
>JANXLO010000507.1 GCA_025355115.1 Chthonomonadaceae bacterium | reverse complement strand
AGCGACTGGGGGCGCGATACTATGATCGCTCTTCCCGGGCTGTGCCTCGCCACCGGGCAGGCCGCGGTAGCCCGCGACATCCTGAGCGGGTTCGCGGCCTACGTCGATCAGGGCATGCTTCCGAACAGATTCCCCGATGTGGGCACAACGCCGGAATACAATACCGTCGACGCCACCCTCTGGTATGTCGTCGCAATCTATAGGTACATTCAGCAGACGGGCGATGTCAAGCTTCTGCAAGATACGCTCTGGAATGTGCTGGAAGAGATCGTCGCCTGGCATCAGCGCGGAACGCGCTATCAAATCAAAGTGGATCCGACCGACAGTCTGCTCTACGCGGGGGAAGAGGGCGTGCAGCTGACCTGGATGGACGCGAAGGTGGGCAGCTGGGTCGTCACCCCGCGCATCGGCAAGCCCGTGGAGATCAACGCACTCTGGATCAACGCGCTGCATACAATGGCCTATTTCGCAGGCCTTCTCGGCAACGCCGAGGCGGAAGCCCGCTATGCATCCCTTGGCGCGGCAACGTCTGCTGAATTCACGACCAGGTTCACCCGTGCCGACGGGCAGGGCCTGTACGACGTTCTCGACACTCCGGGCACCTGCCAGCCGGATTCGGCCATTCGCCCGAATCAGATATTTGCGCTTAGCCTGCCGTTCGCTCCCGTCGCCGCCCTGAGCGATCTGGCCGGCAGCATTTTGGAGGTAGTGCAGTCGGAGTTGCTGACCCCCGTAGGACTGCGCACTCTATCGCCGCACGACTCCTCCTATCGTCCGCGCTATGAGGGCGACAGCTGGCATCGTGACGGAGCATATCACCAAGGTACGGCCTGGCCGTGGCTACTCGGCCCCTTCGCGGAGGCACACTTCAGGCACTATCAGGATCGGGAGGCGGCGCTCGCGATTCTGCGCCCGCTCGCCGAGCAGCTGACGGCGTACGGCGTCGGCTCGCTCGCGGAAGTCTACGACGGCGACGCCCCGCAGCGTCCCAACGGCTGCATCGCGCAGGCGTGGAGCATCGCGGAGACGCTGCGTGTTTGGAAGGATTTGGAAGGAAAATAACTATGTCTGTAACCGAGCATCTGCGCGTCCAACTCGACTATCCGCTGGAGCAGGTCAAAGAGCCGATCATCTATCATCTTGTCACCGAGTTCCGGCTGATCCCCAGCATTCGCCGCGCCAACATCGACGCGCATACAGGCGGAATGCTGGTGCTGGAGATCGAGGGAATGCGCGACGACCTGTCAGCAGGCATGGAGTACCTGCGCGGGCTGGGCATCACGGTCACGGAAGTCGGCACGGAACACGCATGGACGATCTAGCCGGGACGTACATGTCGGCCGACATTCAGCAGCATCCCTGCGGCAAGCCAGAGCCTATGATGCCGAACTCCGCTCTGCGCAATGCCCCCTTGCACCGCATGTTCAAAGCGGTTGAGCAGGCGTTCCGGCATCAAGCGTTGCTGCGAATGCGGCAGGAGGGCATGGACGTCTATCCGGGAGCGGCGCCGCTGATCCTGCATCTTGGCGACGAGGATGGCCTCACGATGTCGGAGCTGGGCAAGCGGTGCGGCCTGGAGAGCTCGACGATGACGCCGCTGGTGGACGAACTGGAACGGCACGACGTCATTGCCCGCGTTCGTGACCCGGAGGATCGCCGTGTAATCCGCCTGCATCTCACTGCCAATGGGCGCACACTCGAGCCCTGTCTCCGCGTTCTGCTAATGGATCTCCAGGAGATCGCCCTGAGCAACGTCCCCGACAATGACCTGGCCGCCATGCACCGTGTCCTGGAGCGCATCCTCACCAATCTTCAGCCTTAGATAAGGGGAGAGCTCGCTTGGTACAGAGGAAATGAAGGCTTGTATCGGGAACCTGATATTCACCTGAGAGGCCATTCCCAGCAGGCAGAGCCACTCCTCAATCCGTGAAGGGCACGTTTTAATCACCGCCATGGACAATGTTTTCGCAGCAATCGATATAGGAACCAACTCAATTCGGCTCGCCGTCGTGCGAGTGGAGGAGGGGCAACGCCTCACCACGCTCGCCATCCACCGAGAGGTGGTACGCCTGGGCGAGGGCGAGTTTGAGACCAATCGAATGATTCCCGCCGCCATCGAGCGCGGCGCGCTCGTCTGCGCTCGCTTTGCCGATGTGGCACGCGGCTACAACGCGCAGGAGATAGTGGCGTTCGCCACCTCCGCGGTCCGCGAAGCCGACAACCGCGACGAGTTCATCGAGCGTGTGCGCGAGACTGCCGGAATCGAAGTGCGAGTGATCTCCGGCGTCGAAGAGGCCCGCCTGATTTGGCTGGGCGTCTCTAGCGGGATCGAGATCGGGGATCGCAAAGCAATTCTTATCGACATTGGCGGCGGCAGCACCGAAGTGATCATCGGAAACGCCTCCGAGCAGTTCGTCCTCGAAAGCATGAAATTGGGGGCAGTCCGCCTCTCAGGGCATTTCTTTCCTGGCGAGGGGCCTGTCAGCCCCGAAGAGTTCGCGAAGGTGCAGCAGTACGTGCTCGGAGTCGCAAGCCAGGTCACACGGAGAGTGCGAGACCAGGGCTTCGATATCGCTCTGGGCAGCGCTGGAACGATCACAACGCTCGGCGACATAGTGGCTAGGCGCGTTGGGGACAGCGGAAGCGGGCGGCAGGTCTCCTTTAAACAGAGCGACCTTCGGGAGGCTGTGGAGATGCTCTGCCGCCTGCCTCTCGAGGAGCGGCGCAAAGTGGCTGGGATGGATTCCGGGCGTGCCGAGATCATTCTGGGCGGGGCGGTTACACTGCTCACTCTCATGGAAGCGTTCGGCATCGAGCGGATGGCAGCCAGCGAACGCGGACTGCGGGACGGCATCCTCCTTGACCATTTGCTGCGCGAAGGCGAGACGCGGGAGCGGTTCCATGCAGACAGCGTACGCCGTCGCAGCATTCTGCAGTTGGGCCGCGCCTGCGCATTCGAGGCGGAGCACCACCATCACACGGCATTCCTCTCGCTCCGGCTGTTCGACGAGCTATTTCGGCTGAAGGTCCACGACTACACCGCACGGGAGCGAGAGCTTCTGGAGTACGCGGCTCTGCTGCACGACATCGGCGCGTTTCTCTCACACTCCAATCACCAGAAGCACGCCTATTACCTGATCCGCAACTCCGACCTGCTCGGATTCGACGATACCGAGATCGACATCATCGCCAACGTCGCCCTGTACCACCGCAAAGGCCTACCCCGAAAGAGGCATCCTAATCTCGAGGGCCTCAGCCGCTCCGAGCGCAAAGTCGTGAGTGTTCTCGCCGCCATCCTGCGGGTCGCCGAGGGGATAGACAGGAGTCATCTCGGCCTTGTTCACGACATCCGCCTCGACACTGAAGAGAACCCGCATCGCTTCGTCCTCTCACTGCTGTCGGGTGCCGATTGCCAGCTTGAGATCTGGGGAGTCCAGAACAGCCGAGACCTCTTCGAGTACGCCTTTCAGTCCCCTCTCACCGTTCAGG
>JANXLO010000505.1 GCA_025355115.1 Chthonomonadaceae bacterium | reverse complement strand
ATGTCGTACCAGCGGCCAGTCTCGACGGTGGTGTCGGTCACATTGCCGATCTCGCCCTTCCCTCCCTCGAATGTGCGCTCCATCGCGGTGCGTGTATTGTTCCATCCGCCGACGTTCCACCAGATATAGTTGTTGCTGTCCTGAACATGGAATAGAATTAGAAAACCTTCTGCCCCGCCTAGCTTGCGCGCTTTGAGACGATAGGTGTAGTCTGCCCAGTTGGCATCCCCTGCGAGGGCACGGCTGTCGAGTGTGCGGCTTGTCTGGCGCAGCGCGCCTTTCTGCACGCTCCAAGTCCCCAGGCCACGCTTCCAGTCCGCAGCTTCGCCCGAGAAATCCTGTTTGTAGAGAACCTGGTCGCCATGCGTGACCCGGATGTCCTTGTATTCCGCCTGCGTCGCCCATGTGCCCACGCCGATCCCACCTTTCGGGATAAAGGGTGTTGATGCGGAAATCACCTGTGGAACGATCTCGACGGGCAGGACGACATCGCCCCGGTTGTTCGCGAACATCGTCTGCGCGTAGTAGGATGGCGAGCCGAAGCTCTTGATCGCGTCGTAGCCGATGAGGTTGGTACCCCACTGGCGCGCGCCGGGATTGACGTTGACGAGCAGAGGCGCGTAGCACTCGATGGGAACGATGTCTGAGTTGCGCTCGAGGCCAGTCAGCCAGGCCGCATCGCCGAGAGCTGCTTTCAGTGTGGGGGTAGGGCTGCCCTCGGTCGATGCCCATTCTCCAACGAAGATTTTCGGGCCGTTGCGATCTGTCCGGTCATAGTGGTGGATATCGCGCTCCATGTCCCGCGCAGACCGATAGTAGTGATCGTCGATGACGTCCGGGCGGCGGCTCTTAACCGCGGCGGTCGCGATGATCTCGAGCTTGGGATACTGCTTTTTGATTGCGTCGAAGAACTGCGCGAAGCGCCCGTCGTAGCTGCCTGATCGGTCGAACCAGTCCTCGTTGCCGATCTCCACATAGCGGAGCGGGAAAGCGGCGGGGTGTCCGTTCTTAGCTCTTTCGCCGCCCCAGCGCGTCTTCACATCGCCCGTCATATATTCGATTTCATCCAGAGCGTCCTGGACGAATGGAGTGAGCAGCGGCCCTGCGGCGATATGCTCTCCCTGAAGAGCATATCCAGCGAAGACAGCCAGGATAGGCTCCATGTGCAGATCCTGGCACCACTCAAGGAACTCCAGCAGCCCCATGCCATCCGTGGAAGGATAGCCCCAGGGGCCTTGATGTCCTGGCCTGCTGGGAGGATTGCCGAGCGTCTCCTTCCAGTTGAACCTCTGGGCAATAGTGTTGCCCTCCAGGTAGTTGCCGCCCGGCAAGCGCAGAAAGGCGGGCTTCATCGCACCCATAAGATTCATCAGGTCCGGCCGTGTTCCGTTCGGACGATTATTGAACGTGGGAGGGAAGAGGGAGACCATTCCGAACCAGACTGTGCCGGGGCTTCCTGCCGAGAGCACGAAACGGTTCGCAGCGGAGGGAGCGACATTTCCGGTCTTCAGCGTGACGAAATACTGCTTCCAGGCAGAAGTCATGTGAGCCACCGATGCTTTGGCAAACTCGGTCTTCCCATCACTGCTCTCGATATCGACAGTAATCGGCCCTTGAAAATCGTCGGAGGCTCTGGCATAGAACGAAGCCCTGTAGCGCGTATTGGGCTGAACCGGAATTCCCCAGTACCCGTCATTGGCGATGCCCGCTCTGCCCCCATTGCCTGCAATTGTCAGCTTGAGGCTGGCAGGAAGCGTAGGACCGATAGGCAGTGAACTGTCCAGCGCCATCGCTCCAGTGCTGGCGCCCTCTTGGAGAAGGAACCAGTGGACAGCCTGTGTTGAGCTATCCTTGAATGCTCGATTCTGAATTAGCTCCGCATAGAGGCCGCCGTCGTAGGCATGATTGATCTCCTCAGTCATCAGCCCATAGAGCATCGGACTGATTCTGACTCCAGGCTTGTCTGCCTTGACCGTGAGGCTGCCCACCTGTGCGAAACAGCTTCCCGCGCCAGCTATCAGGAGAAGCGCAGCGAGCGAGTGCACAGCCAAGTTCCAAGTGGTACGCATAGGTGTCCGACTCCTTTGTGGATGAATGTTGTGACCCACGTATTCAACGGCGGCGGGCAGATATCCTGCCCGCCGCCATAGGGGTCGTGCTTGCCGATCTCGTCAACCGAGCCTCCACAACACGTCTATTGCCACTGTGCACTCGTGTTTGACTCAGGCTTTGAACGCTGTGAGATAGTCCTCAACGAACTGGCGATAGGTGATCGGAAGCGAGCCGGTCACCTCCTGCACGGCGGGCGACACGCGCTCAGAGTTGCCCTCCTTGTAGTAGCGTGCCAGGTCCAGTATGCCTTCCACCTGCCATTCGGGCACGCCGTAGCCGAGCATCATCGCTTTCCACTCCGCATCGGAGGGGATCACTGCCGAGATTTTTCTGCCGAGGAGTTCGGACAGAATGAGAGCGCGTTCCGTCATCGTCATCGCTTCGACGCCGCTGAGGTCGTAGGCTTTCCCAATATGCCCATCCTCCGTGAGAGCGACTGCGGCAACCTTCGCGATATCGCGGAAATCGATCTCCGCCACTCGTGCCTCCCCAACCGGAGTGGTGAACATGCCGTGTCCCTTGATGGAGCCTGCATTTGCGAGCATATTCTGCATGAAACCGGTTGGCCGCAGGAATGTGTATGGTAGCCCGCTCGCGATAATGCGCTCCTCGACGGCACGATGCGGGATGGCGAAGATAGTTTTGGCTCCTTCCGCGCCCCACACCGACATCTTGACTAGATGGGTGACGCCCGCCTGCTTCGCGGCTGTCACGATGTTGGCTTCGAGCTCTTCGAGACTGGGGATGGGCGGCGAGACGAAAAACAGCTTCTCCACGCCGGCGAGGGCGGCGTGGAGTGTGTCCGGCTTGCTGAAGTCCGCTGCCACCGCCTTGACTCCCTCAGCCTGCGAGGCCGCGACTTTATCCGCCGAGCGATAGGCTGCGGTGAAATCCGCGCCGCGCTTCGTGAGCTCACGAACCAGCTCTTTGCCAATATTTCCGCCTGCATTCAAAACTAGAATCACGGGGGCTCTCCTGTTGGGGGTGAAACTCGCAGCCGCGTTTGCTGCTGATTCTACTACGCCGAAGCTTCCACCGCGGTTGC
>JANXLO010000495.1 GCA_025355115.1 Chthonomonadaceae bacterium | reverse complement strand
TCTGAATCGGATCGTGAGACCATGCAGCGCAACGACCGCAACGGTGTTTTGGGGGCAACCTCAATGCCGATCGGCTGTGCCTCTGCTGCCATCCGCCTCCTCTGCGCCACCGCGGAGAAGCGGCACATGTCGGCGATCGAGCGGGCGTCAGCCTCGTTTTCGGCGGAGTGGGAGAGCGCGAACCGAGAGATCGAAGAGTGGGGCGGTCGAGGCGGGGATGCGGAGTTTTTCACTAACGCGGTGAGAATACGGGCCTGGTGCATAGAGCTGGCTGTCCGCGCGGCACATGCCGCGGTGACCGCGAACAGCGGAGCTGCAAATCTTCTATCGCACCCTGCGCAACGGATATACCGTGAAGCGATGTTCTACACAATTCAAGCTCAGACGCATGAGGTGCTAGACGCAACACTGAATAGGCTCGAGAGGCCTCATCCCAGGGGTTGAAAACCTGGTCTCCTATTGCTGATTAGCGCTTCCACACTCAACCAACTCCGGAGTCCGCGAAGGCGGACTTTCCGTCTTCGCGGAGGAGGACTTCAGTCCCCGATCTCGGACATTCTGTTTTCCCGGAGGACTTCAGTCCCCCATCTGACTCGCCATCACGCTCTTTCCGCAACGATAAGCAACTCAAGACACTCCTTCTCGCTGATCTGCCCCGCCTCCTCTTCGAATCCGAACTCCAGCAGCAGCAGGCGATAGCTCGGTGTGCAGCTCTGCTGACAACGCGACACTGTGCATTCCTGGGCATGAATGGCTTCAAGATCCGGGCCGAAGGCGACGCGAAGCGTCTCTTCGCCAGCCAAGCCTTCGCCCTCGAATGCCGCTCGCGATGCGGCGAGAGTCAGCTTTCTGGCAACAGTTCGTCCCTGCTGCGATTGCGCGAGCAGATGCACCATGTGCTCCGCCAGAGCGCATCGCCGGATGGGCACACGCAAAAGCACATAGGAATGGGGAAGCTTCAACTCCTCGACTTCAAGTGAAAAGTGATTGCAATGAGTGCCGGCCATAGGGGGTCTCTCCTGTCGTGAATCTGCATGGGGGAGCTTCACTGCGGGAATCAATGGATTTTCGTAACTTCGCGTACATCCATTTCTATTCCTCCTGCCCGCCTGTCAGATCGATTTCCGGTTGATCAAAAGAAATCAGCGTAGACCATCGTCAACAAGCCCGGACTTTTGCGGGTCAGCGGAGCATTGCGACAGTCAGGGAGGGCCGCTACCTCGGTGAGAAGGCGCGAACTTTGTTTGGAGCCGTTTCAGTCGTTTCGCTCTCTGCATCGGTGCACGTGACGTTCTCCTCGTCGGGGTCTTCGAGGCCGAAGTGACGCAGAACCTGCTGGTAGGCGGGGGTGCAGCGCGCCTCACATCGGGGGACGTTGCAGGCCATCTGCGTCACCGACTCGAGATCAGGGCCGACGAAAGCATATTTTCTGCCGTCCTGAGTATGAATCACCATCTTCTCCGCCAGCAGCCTGCCCTCGTCGGACGGCTCCAGAAAACGAACCAGTCGCTCCGTCAACATGCAGCGTCGAATGGCAAGATAAGCGGCCGGGCCGTCCATCTGCAGTGCCTCGGAATAGATCTGGTAGTGCGGGCAAAGCTTCATTTCGTGATCAGTCATAAGAGCAGGTCTCCTTCACGCAAGCGGCGCAGCCGCAGATCGAGCCTATGGTCAGGGCTGCGAGTCTGCCTGAACGCTTCACGGTGCTCACAAAAGTGAGGAGCGGAACAGATGGTCTCTGCGAGGACTATTTCCTGTTCGCCCGTTATTTTTCCTCTTTTTCGAAGCTCGCTATTTACGCCATCATGCGTGTCTGTTCGGACTATGTCAAAGAACGCGCCCTCAGCTTCCCTCTTATGACTGACGCTCAATTAAATTTGTTCGTCGATTCTTCGCCTGCTTCCCGCTTCGCCAGCATCCGGAATAGACAAGAATTAGGGGCGGCGCTTGAATAAGCGCCGCCCCTAATTCGGCTTCACTCCAGATGCAGTGATGGGAAGATTAGCCGTTCCAGTCCACATCCGCGACTTCATTTGCATGCGCCACGATGAAGTTGCGGCGCGGCTCCACTTTGTCGCTCATGAAGATGTCGAACATCTCCAGAGTGGCGGGCAGATTCTCCGCGTCAATCTTGACCTGCGCGAGCTGGCGTTTGCCTACATCCATCGTGGTCTCCGCAAGGTCGAGGTGGTTCATCTCCCCCAGTCCTTTGAAGCGCGTGACCATCACGTCACGCTTGTTCTTCAGCGTCTTGAGGATAGCATCCCGCTCCGCTTCATTTTTGGCATAGAACTGGTCGTTCTTGCCGGATTTTATGCGGAACAGAGGCGGCTGAGCGATGTAGACATGCCCCTGCTCGATCAGCGGGCGCATATAGTACCAGAAGAACGTCAGCAGGAGCGTGCGGATATGATCGCCATCCACGTCGGCGTCGGTCATAATGATCAGCTTGTGGTAGCGCAGCTTGCCGAGATCGTAGCTGGGGCCGCGGCTCTTGTCTGCCTTCGTCTCGAGCAGTTCGGAGTTGGGATCCTCCTCATCCTCTTCGCTGCCGTAGGCGATGCCGGTTCCGAGCGCGGTGATCATAGCGCGGATCTCTTCGTTCTCGAGCACCTTGTCCACGCGGGTCTTGCCGGCGTTAAGAATCTTGCCGCGGAGAGGCAGGACAGCCTGTGTGCGCCTATCCCTGCCCTGTTTGGCCGGCCCGCCTGCCGAGTCGCCTTCCACCAGAAACAGCTCGCACTTCCTCGGATCGCGCTCCGTGCAGTCGGAGAGCTTGCCGGGCAACGAGTTTGAGTCCAGGGCGTTCTGACGCTTGACTAGCTCGGAGGCGCGGCGGGCGGCGTCACGGGCGCGCTGACTGGTCAGCGACTTGTCAACGATCCGCTTGGCGACCGCCGGATTCTCCTCCAGGTACTCGGCCAGCTTCTCGCCGACGACGGCAGCGACAATTCCCTCTACCTCGTTGTTGATGAGGCGATGCTTCTCCTGTCCGTTGAAGAGCGGATGCGTGAGCTTGACGGAGACGATGGCTGTGAGGCCCTCGCGCACGTCGTCGCCTGAGAAGTTCGAGTCTTTCTCCTTCAGCATCCCCACTCGGCGGGCGTAGTTGTTGAGGACGCGGGTGAGCGCGGTCTTGAGGCCGGACACATGCGTTCCCCCATCGGGAGTGTTGATGTTGTTCGCGAAGGAGAGGATGGTGTCCTGATAGCTGGAGTTGTAC
>JANXLO010000477.1 GCA_025355115.1 Chthonomonadaceae bacterium | reverse complement strand
GAGGGTTTTCGCCATCGTGTGATAGTAATAGTAGAGGGATGCGGTTCCCATGCCGGGATGCTCGGTGACGGTATAGTGACTTCGCAGCCAGTCCCAAGCGGCCTTCGCTCGCGGGTCGGACTTCGTGACACCGCAGTAGAGGTAGCTTTTCAGGCCCGCGTAGGTCATCGCGCCGTAGGAGGAGTGCTTGCCGGAGCCGGGGTTTCCCTCGTTTGCTTTGCTTGTTCCCTGGGCTTCATAGACGAACCCTCCGTCGTTCGGCCCCTCCTTCACCCAGGCTTGGTCGTTGCTTTCGTGCCGGTTCTGAACGCGCTGCAGGAAGATCAAGGCCTTCTTGAAAACCGGCGCGCTTGCCGGTGCACCGCTCTCGTGCAGTGCTTCCAGTCCATGTTGCAAGTTGGAGAGATCGGGATGCGTCTCATCCCCTGGATCGTCGCCATAGCCGATGCCGCCGTACATGGGGTTGGTCGGATTGATGCCCTCGTCCTCGTCGAACTGGGCTTTCTCCAGATATTTCTGCGCCTTGAGAATGGTGGCCCTGTAGGCAGGATTATGCGTCTGCGCCAGAGCTACCAAAGCAAGGCTTGTGTTGTAGTTGGGAAGAGCCGTGGCAGGATTGGCATCGCTGTAGATTGCTCCGCTCGACTTTGCGGCACGCAGGAGAAACTTCAGTCCCTTTGCGACCGCAGGAGTCGTCAGCTCTGTGCGCCCATTTTTTAGGAAAGCTGAGAGAGCCAGGGCGGTGGTGGCGGGATATTCTCCCCACGATCCGTCTGCCTCCTGGGTCTTCAGCAGGTAAGCGAGCCCGCGTGATATGGCCAGGCGCGCTTTCGCCTGAACAGGATCTACAGGAGCAGCGTACACGTTGCACATCACTCCGGCCAACAGGCCGATGGCGATGAGGGCAGTTCGGAAAGGACGGCATAGGTTATTGTGTGCTAAATGCATGATGCGACATCTTTCCAGGTAGCTGGAGTTCACTTCACGGCCTCCAGAACGAAGTTGATCGTCTCGCGGGGAAACATGAAGGCAAAATCGCGCTCGAATCGCTGTTTGTGCGCGTTCGAATGCTTGTGGATGAAGCGCGCGAACGCGCCTGTCTGCGAGCCGCCCAGCGTTACCTCAAGCTTTTTGAAATCCACATTCGAATAGTGGAACGAGTAGAGACTCGTGCAGGATGGGTCATAGTAGTCGAAGGAGCGCGAGCTAAAGGCATGGGTATGCGTCGGATCGGTGAAGAAATTCGCGCTGCTGAAATGCGGCACTTCAACGCAGAGCCGCCCGCCGGGCTTGAGAATGCGATGCAGCTCCCCGGTGATGTTCACCAGATTGCCCAGATGCTCCATGACATGCTCGGCGATGATGATGTCGAATTCGCCGTCCGCGAAGGGGTAGGGCGTCACATTCAGGTCATGGATGACATCGGCAATGGAGCGCGGATTGATGTCTATGGCGACGGAATTCTTCCAGCGCTTGACGGGGCCGCAGCCAAGTTCCAGCATTCGGGTCGCAGGGGGAAGAGCTTCTAGTTCAGCAGCTGACAAACACGCCATCGATAATCTCCAAAGGGGGTATTTTTTTACCGGGCATAGAGTCGCCTCATCCGGAAGGCGGCTGCTCCCTGCGCGGTAAGCGCGCCAAGCGTCAGCAGGGCCGCTGTCGTCAGCGGCGCTGGATACGAAAATGGGTACTCTGGCGCGTCCGTGCGGCTGTAGATCCAGGGAACCCGCAGTATGTCTTTGTTCAACGCCGTCGTGACTCCCGTCACCGGGTTGATCGCGAGAGCTGACTCGATCAAATGCGCGGGCGCTTCCGTTCGACGAATAAGCGGGTTCAGCGGCAACAGCCCAAACACGCATATCGTCGTCAGACCAAGCCCTGCCCCGATCCCGGCGCCCCAGTTGCGCCCGGATCGCCTCAGAGCGCACAGAAATCCGACTGTAGCGCCAGCGAGAAGCGCCGTCAGCAGAATGAGATGGGCGGTGGCAATCTCAGCCAATCCGCTACCCCTGCTCGTCATCGAAGGGAAACCTAAATCCAGAGCCATCCAAAATGTGCAGGAGAGCAAAAGAACGATGACTGGCGACCAGAGTGCAGCTAGCAGGCGCCCGGTCGCTACATCGAAAGCGGTCAGGCGCGTGAGAAGAGCTGTCTGCACTCCGCCGCGCTCCGAGGAGGCAGGAGCCGCTCCAGCCCCCAGAATCGCTCCCGAGCAGGGCATCAGCAGACCGGCGGCGATGCATTCCGTCGTAAGCCAGCGGAGCAGAAAGCGGTCTGCATTGTTGGAGTAGGGCGTCACCTGTCCAAAAAAGAGCGACTGAAGACCCGCGGCCAGCACAAGCAGAGCCGTCAGCAGTCCAAATGCTCCCACAAGCTCCCGCATCGGACGGGACCCGCGCCGCTGCCTGCGGAACACGACGGCGATGCCCGACAGCGGATGGCTACGCTCCACAGGCCTCGCCAGCGATGTGTCCGGCAGCTGTGCGCTCACTGACTGCTTCTCGCCAGATAAGCGGGTGAAAGGAAAGCGGCTCCGTTCCGAGTCGATTTCACTGCCGGGATACGAGTTCCCGCGTAAAATATCAGTTCGACTGAAGTGCCGGGTTTTGGAACGCGCCCTGCAAATACTATGTAGCTGTTGGCCGCGCCGCCAGGCAGAGGGTTGTCCAGAATCGCAGCCGGGTCGTGATAGACGGCCACGAGTGATTTCGACAAATCGGCCTCAAATCCCTCTTTGAGAACGCGGGAGCCAGTGAACGCCCACTGGTTAGGCGGCATGGAATGCCTGGTCGGAGTCTCCTGAAGCCACTCCTCAGCCCGAACCGTCTGCTCCGCCCCTTTGCCATCCCGCCAGCGGATACGTATCTCGACGGGGTCGCCCTGAGGCACAGCGGGGTCCCCCTGAAACTTAAGAATGTTCTTCGGCTCCAGGTCAAGCATCAGCAGCGCGACCTGGAGATGCAGTGGGCGGACATCGATGCGCAGAAGGCTCTCATGGGTTTTGCCGTGAGGGGCGACCGCCAAGTACTCGATTGCGCCCGAATCCATGTTGACGGCCCCTTTACAAGTGACCGTGCGCGCCTGAGTGTCTACGACAGCCGCCCCCACGCGAAAAACTTTGTCGGTGATGCGCTCGACCTGCGGCGGACGCACCGGCTTGGTCGCAGATTGCTGCGCTTGCAGAGGCAACCCGGCCCCCAGAAGCAAGAGCATCGATGTGGCGATTGCCTGCTGTGTTGTCAATCTCACGGGCGGCTATTTCTGGTAGATTGGCAGCAGACCTGCCGGAACCTGAAGCACGAGAATTGACATGGCGGTGGCGTATTCAGACCCAGCCTCGGAGTAGCCAGAGTTGCCCCAGTTGCCATCGGAGTCTTGCCTGCG